>NZ_JBGQQY010000010.1:0-65387 GCF_045528545.1 Ruoffia sp. FAM 26254 | reverse complement strand
TAGACACCTTTACCATATCAGAATGGGGTTCTTTTTTCATCACTTAACAGGTGAAAATGAAAAAGTAAATTTAAGCTGCCGTTAGGCAGTTGGCACATGTTTCAACGAAAAGTATGAATTGTTCAGGATAAAGATGTTATGATAAGGTAAACTAAATTCACGTATTTATCTGGTATAAAATAATATAAAATACCATTCAATACTTGGAATAATAATGCATACACAACTATCCAGCCAAGATAAAACAAGGGATTCCCAACAAATGTCGTACTATCAATGAATCGCCATATGACCATATACAAACTAGCTAAAAATGTATACGTTAGTGTGTCTGAGATGATACCGTAAATAACGTCTTGTGCGGGGGTCAGTGGGAGCACGCCAATTCTTTTTCTTAGACCCTTCATATCTTCGTTTGTCTTTAGACCTATGCTTCCTGCTAGTGACAAAATAAAGATATAAACGAGGCCAGAAACAGAAATATACTGATTACTCGTTAAAGCTGATTGAGATTCATACTGTTCCTTTACAAATACTTGTTCACTACTCAATTGAGATGCGCGAT
Organism: Ruoffia sp. FAM 26254; assembly: GCF_045528545.1. Taxonomy (NCBI): domain Bacteria; kingdom Bacillati; phylum Bacillota; class Bacilli; order Lactobacillales; family Aerococcaceae; genus Ruoffia; species Ruoffia sp. FAM 26254. The sequence continues at coordinate 64,822 of NZ_JBGQQY010000010.1, read as the reverse complement.
TAAGAGAATCTATCAGTTCATCGACAGTGGCTTGATCTGACTTTGCTCCCAATTCTTCGCCTAATTGTTGTTGATTGACTAAACTACTTTGAAAACTTGTAATTAATTGAGTAAGTATTGCTTCTTCAGATGCTGAAGCATTTTCTTTAGATTCAATACTCACTAAAGTATCTTCTAAGCGTTGACTATATTCTGGTTGAAGATGAATAACAAAGTTTGAATCATCATGACTTTCTACGATGTCCACATATGATTGCATGGTCTCATTACTGAAAGCATCAATGAAGACTTGCCCCACCTCCCCTTGATCTTCATTATTAATACTGATTTCCACCGGATCACTTGTCTGTTCAGGAACAAAGGCTGAACTAAAGGAGAAGCCCATTAAGAGTGAGAAAAAGATTGGCATGGCAACATATAATGCCAGAATCGTCATCCATTGCTTAGCATTGGCTCGCATGTTTGTCTTAACGTAAGTCCATAATTGGCTCATTAATAAAACCTCCTTAGTCTCTTAATGTTTTTCCGGTGAGTTGTAAGAAAGCTTCCTCTAGACTTAAAGCTTCTTTATTTAATGTCGTTAGTTCAATATTTTCTTCATTAATTAAAGTCGTCAATTCCTTTGTATTAAACTCAACGGGATCGACAATTAAGTGGAATGAATTATTTTCACTCACAACTTGTTGAACTCCTGGCAATCTCGTCGATAATTTCTCTTCAAAATCAAGTGGCGCTTGCTCCACTTCGATAAACCATTTCACTGTATCTTGAACTAATTGCTTAATCTCAGCTTGAGTTCCATAACCAATTTGTTGACCATTATCTAATATGAATAAACGCTCACACAAGGCTTCTACTTCTTCCATGTAGTGTGAAGTATATAGAACGGTTGTACCGTACTCCTGATTCATATATTGAATAAATTCGAAAATCTTATTTCTTGACTGAGGATCCACCCCAACAGTCGGCTCATCCAGGATGAGAAATTTGGGTCTGTGAAGAATTGCGGCTGCGATATTTAACCGTCTTTGCATCCCACCAGAGAAAGTTTTAACTGCTTTTTTCGTATGTTCCGTTAACCCAACCACCTCAAGGGCTTCATTGATACGTTCTTTCAACAAATGACCGGATAAACCATAAAGTCCACCAAAATATTCCAAATTCGAAGTCGCATTTAACTCTTGCATCAGAGCAATTTCTTGAGGTACTAAGCCGATTTGTTCACGCACTTTTACAACATCTTGAGGAACCACGTGCCCATCGACTGAAATATCCCCTGAATTATATTGTGTCAGACCGGTAATAATATCAATCAATGTTGATTTCCCAGCTCCATTGGGTCCAATTAGGCCAAAGCATTCCCCACTTTCAATCTCAAAGGAAACATTATCTAATACTTGATCTTTACCGTAACTCTTATATATATTGTTAATTTCTACATAGCTCATAATTACCCTCCTCTTTATTTCCAACTTAAGTATAACTAAACATTGCTGTGTCAACTATTCACTGAGGTCACTGATTCGAGTGACTTTAGTCACTATTTTAAAAAACACCCTCAATAAACGCAGGAATTTGCATTTATAAAGGGTGTTATCTTAATTCATCAAGCCATTCTCATAAGCAAAAATAGCTAGTTGAGTTCTGTCTCTTAAATCGAGTTTATTTAAAATCGTACTAATATTATTCTTAACCGTTCCAATAGAGAGATATAAAGTGTCAGAAATTTCTTGATTATTTAAGCCGCTGGCTATAAGCAAGATCAGCTTAATTTCTTTCTCAGATAAATCAAAGTCCGTTCCATTAAAACTTTTACTTTGGAAGTTGGAGTGATTAGATAACATGGCTTGGCTAATCTTTCCGTCCAAAACGACATTTTCATTAAAAACAATACGGATGCCTTCATGAATCTCTTCATGGCTACTATCTTAGAGTAAGTAACCCGATGCTCCTAATTGCATCGATTGAGCGATGTACTCCACATCTTGGAAAGTTGTTAGAATTAATACTTTAATTTGAGGATGAGCTGCTTTAATTAACTCGGTCCCTTCGATCCCATTTGAATCTGGCATGCGAATATCCATGAGCACAACGTCCACCGGATTATGTTGGCAAAATATCGCCGCTTCTTTACCACTAGTCGCCTCTCCAACAATCTCAATATCTTCAAAAGAACCTAGTAATATAGCTAAACCACCTCTGATGAGTTGTTCATCATCAACAAGTAATACTTTGATTCTATCCGTCATAACTGCTGCCCCCCTTTGGTAATACGATTCTTACTTTAAAGCCTTTATTTAGAGCGGAATGAATCTGAACTTTTCCACCTAATAACTTCGTCCGTTCTTTCATACCCGTAATGCCCATTTGCGGTTTAATCGTATCCGTTCCTTTTCCATTATCCATCATCGTTAAGATAACCGTGGAATCCGTAAAGTGACATTGAATTCGAACTTCATCTGCTTGACTATGTTTACTACTGTTACTTAAAAATTCTTGAATCGCTCTCATAAATAATAACTCTTGTTCAGGCGATAAGCTCCAAAGTAATTGATTATTATTAAAATAAACTTTAATCGGACTATTATGCTCAAAATCTGAAATGATGTGGTGCACCTGCTCAATAAAAGCAAACTTTTGATAATGTTTAGGCTTTAATTGGTGAATCACTTGGCGAACATCTGATAAGCCTTCTTTAGTAAAGTGATGTAATTGCTTTAACATAGCTGATGCTTGTGGCATCTTTTCCTCTGTCAATTTCTCAATGGCTGCCAATTGGATGACGATGGTCGATAAAGTATGCCCTACCGTATCATGTAAATCCCTAGAAATTCGGTTCCTCTCATTAAGGGTATGAATTTCCTCCATCGCAATCATTTGTGCCTTTTGCTCTATCAACCGCTCTTCTTGCTCATCTGCTTGAGTGCGAAACTCATAAAGACTAGTTGCTTGTACTTCTAAGCGGGTTGCTTGTTCGGATAAATAACCACATATGATAACGATACTCACTGTGAACATTAAATAATCCACCTGCGGCCAAATCGTGAGCGTTGACCATATAAACCCCGAAACAATCGCCATTAAAGATAATATAAGTACAGTCTTTTTCCGTGAAAATAACTCTCTTAATTCAATTGTTAAAAGTCCTAGCATCAAATATGGAAAGGATGGCAGTAGCCATATATTGATTAAGGCTAAAAGACACAATACAACACTATTTATCTGTTTATATTGCAAACATTCCATATAAAACCAACCTAAATGAAAGCAAATAATCCAAATAAAAAACCAAAAGAAATTACTTTGCCAAAAACTTTCTAAAGGGAAAAATTGCCCCATACTTAAGATTAATAATATATATTTAATCACTTTCATACACTCACCTCATCTTTTACATATTTAAATATAACAGACGCCAAGTATGAATGGTAGATTTTACATAATTTCTAGATAAATAGAAATACCCCACCAGACAAAATCTGTCTAGTGGGGCAATTTAACTACTCTAATTATTCAGCTGCTTCCTCGAAATACTCTGGGAAGTGTGATTCTACGATTGAGAAACAACGGCGACATAATTCTGGTGCCGCCTCAATTGTTCCAACTTCTGGTCTTACCGCACGACAACGGTCACAAGTATGACCTTCTGCCGGCTGAACTTTAACACCAAAGCCGTCATAATCAACCACTGATTCGTCTGCTTCATCAGCTAATTTTAATTCTAAACCAGATACTATTAATAATTGGTCTAAATGATCACTTAAGTCATTCAATTGATCAATTGTCTCTTGATCTGTATAGACAGTTGCTTTTGCTTCAAATGATTTCTTGATTGGGTGTTCTTCATCATTTTTTGCATTTTCTAAACCTTTAGCAACAGCTGACTCCACTTTGAAGAAGACATCCCATTCTTTAACAGTTTCTTTGTCTTGAGAAACGTCTTCGAATTTAGGTAAGTCTTGTAATTGAACAAAACCTTCTGCTCCTGGTAATTCTTTCCAAGCTTCTTCCATAGTATGAAGTAAGATTGGTGATAATAATGGAATTAAACCTTCAAGAACTGTATAAATAACAGTTTGCATTGCACGACGCGCTTTAGATTCTGCCGCTTCAATATAAACGACATCTTTTGCAAAGTCTAAGTAGAACGCTGATAAATCAACAGTAATGAAATTAATTACTTTCTTGAAGATAGTAGAGAATTCATAATTTTCGTAAGCTTTTGTTACTTCATTAACTAAAATACGATATTTAGCAAGAATATATTGATCAACTTTTGCTAAATCACTTTCAGCAATCTTATCTGTTTCAGGATTGAAATCAAATAAGTTTGATAACATAAAGCGCACTGTGTTACGAATCTTACGGTATGATTCAGATACTTGTTTTAAGATGTCTTTAGAGATACGTACATCGTTCTCATAATCCACACTTGAAACCCATAGACGGATGATATCTGCACCTAATTCTTCTGTAATCTCCTCAGGTGTAATAACATTACCGATTGATTTACTCATTTTTTGACCTTTTCCATCCATAACAAATCCTTGAGAAAGAACTGATTTGTACGGTGGGAAACCATTCACAGCTACTGAAGTTGTAAAACTTGAGTTGAACCATCCACGGTATTGGTCTGATCCTTCTAAGTACATATCTGCAGGGAATTTTTGGTCTTCACGAACTTGTAATACCCCAGCATAAGATGTTCCTGAGTCAAACCATACGTCCATAATGTCATTTTCTTTAGTAAATTTACCATTTGGACTATCTGGATGAGTGAATCCTTCAGGTAATAAATCTTTAGGTTCTCTTTCAAACCAAACGTTTGATCCAAACTCTTCAACTAATTTAGCAACGTGTTCAACTGTTTCAGTTGTTAAGATAGGCTCTCCATTTTCTGCATAGAAGATTGGTAATGGCACACCCCATACACGTTGACGAGAAATTACCCAGTCACCACGGTCACGAATCATATTATACATACGACGTTCTCCCGAAGGATGGTACCATTTCACATCATTTTCAACTGAGTTTAATAACTCTTCACGGAATTTATTAATTGATGCAAACCATTGTGGTGTTGCACGATAAATAACAGGTTTCTTAGTACGCCAGTCATGTGGGTAGCTATGTTCAAACTTCTCATCAAACAGTAACGCTCCCGTTTCACGCATCTCTTCAACGATGACTTTATTCCCTTTAAGATAGAACATTCCTTCATATCCAGGTGCTTCATTTGTGAAGTGTCCACGGTCATCAATTGGAGAAAGAACATCTAAGCCATATTTTTGACCAATAATGTAGTCATCTTCCCCGTGTCCAGGTGCTGTATGAACGACACCAGTACCAGCATCTAATTCAACGTGGTCACCTAACATTATTAATGATTCACGGTCATAGAACGGATGTTGTGCAGTTAAACGGTCAAATTGCTCCCCTTTATATTCTGCTTCGATTGAATAATCTTCCCATCCAATTTTCTTAGCAACTGCTTCTAGTAAAGCTTCTGCAACTATAAATTTACGTCCATCTACGTTTACTAAAACATATTTAGCATCTGCTTTCACAGATAATCCTAAGTTTGATGGTAATGTCCATGGTGTCGTTGTCCAGATAACGAACTCAGCATCTGCTGGTACGACATCTTTGCCATCTTTTACTTTGAAAGCAACGAAAATAGAAGGTGACGTAACGTCTTTATATTCAACTTCTGCCTCAGCTAATGTTGATTCACTTGAAGGTGACCAGTAAATTGGTTTTAGTCCTTTATAGATATATCCGCGTTCAGCCATTTGACCAAAGATACGGATTTGTTGAGCTTCATATTCGGGTTTTAAAGTTAAATACGGATTATTCCATTCACCAGTCACACCTAAACGCATAAAGTCTTCTTTTTGATTTTCAACTTGTTTCAATGCATACTCTTCACATAATTTACGGAATTCAGCGACAGACATACTCTTACGGTCTACGCCATCAGCATTAACTAAGGCTTGTTCGATTGGTAAACCATGTGTATCCCAACCAGGAACATAAGGTGAGCTATATCCAGCCATAGAATGGTAACGTACAATAAAGTCTTTAGTTACTTTATTTAATGCATGCCCCATATGTAATTTACCATTCGCATACGGAGGTCCATCATGTAAGATCCATGAAGGACGTCCTTCATTTTTCTCTTGAATTTTCTCGTACATGTCAGCGTCTGCCCATTCTTTTTGTAATTCTACTTCTTTAGTAGGTAAATTTGCGCGCATGGCGAAATCTGTTTTACCTAAATTTAATGTATCTTTTAGTTTCATTATTATCTCCAATCTGATTGATTTATTAAAAATAAAAAACGCCCCCTAAAAAAGGGACGTTATAAACGCGGTACCACCCAAATTAATAAGTTATCTCTAAAGATGACCTATTCACTCTACATGTTAACGCTATTTAAGCGGTTATGATTACTTACTTTCACCATAACAAACACAAAGATGATATTAATCAAAGGAGGGACTGCCAAGCTTTCACCACTCTTGACTCGCTAAAAGTATCCTATGATTAACTTGTTCTTATTAATCTTTTGGTAATTCAATTCTAATTGTTTGTCCTAATACACTTTCACGACGTTGAGCTGCACGTTTTTCGCGTTCAGCTTCAGCTTGTGCTTCTTCATCAATCATCGCTTCTAATTCTGCGTGTCTAGAATCAACTTCTTGCTCTTCTGGCTCAACATTATTTAATAACTCATCAAGATTTAAATCAACTCGTGTCGCTTCAGTATCTTCATGATCAGCTACACCAATAGTTGCCGGATAATCTACTTCTGGAGTAGGTGCTGGCGCGTTTTTGATTTCTTCTTCAACAAAGCGATCATTTGTAATTTCATGCGCTGCATTAAAATCAGCACTGTTCTCTTCTTCAAGTCGATCTACGCGTTGATTTACACGTTGATTTGTTGCTTCATGGAAGTGATCAGGATTAAATTGTGATTCAATCTCTTCATCAAATAATCTATGATACTCTTCACTCGTTACAACTTCAAGTTGTTGGCGAATCATTTGCTCTAATTTAGTGCGGTAAGATTTGCTTGAGCGACGTAATGCATCAGATTCAGTAACAATATTTTTAGCTGTATCAGACGCGTTATTAATCATACGATCCGCTTCTCTTTCAGCTTCGAATAAGATAAGTTCTGCTTCTTTACGAGCGTTTTGTTTCAAGCGATCTGCTGCTTCTTGAGCGACTACAATCGAACTGTTTAATGAGTCTTGCAATTGTGCAAAGTACTCATTTTTTTCTTTTGATGCTGCTAAGTCTTTCTTAAGTTCGTTGTTCTCCGCAATCATCTTTTCAAAGTCCGCAACAATTATATCTAAATAATCATTAACCTGATCTGAGTCATATCCGCGAAACTTCGAATTAAATTCTTTATTTAATATTTCGTTAGGTGTTAATACCATGAATTTACAAATCCTTTCAAATATATTCAAGTTATGTAATTTACTTTAAAAGTACATTGACGTTTAATCGATAATTATCTTTCTTAGTCATACCCTCAATATCATTGATCCAGAAGCGTCCAAACTTACGTAATGAAATGATATCATTGATACCAATCTCAACGTCAGGTCTCTCCATTGGAACGAAATTCACTTTCACATCACCTTGTGAGACTGAATTTTTCGCACGCTGTCTAGAAAAATTATAGACTTTGCTTAATAAAGTGTCAAGCCGTAAAGAGCTAGAAATTACATGCTTTACTTCCCATTGTTCTTGTGAGGTTAATATATCATCAAATGATAACTCTTCCAATTGAACTCCAACATTCGCGATTTTAGTCACTTGAGTTTTCAAATAGTCACTAATTGATGCATCAACGAGTGCATGCCAATTCGTTCCATCTGTAATAATATCCCCAATGCGCTCTCTTTCAATTCCAGTTGAAATAAAAGTTCCAAGAATTCTACCATGCGTTAAATTTCCAAATTTTTCTGGATACTTAATGTTGAATAGAACGATCGTAAAATCTTCATCATTCGGTTCATAATACTGCGGATAAATACAGGCTTGTTTACGTTCCGCACCTTCATAACCACCTCTGAAAATAACTGAAATCTCATCTCGGCTTGCGACAAGTTGTTCAACAATCATCTTCTCTCGCGGGGTTAAAAATACAGTTGTATAAGGCGCATAAGTTAAATCTACTTGATCTATCCAACCGAATACTTTATCAATAAACGGTTGCTCTTCGGGTCGATAATGTTGATATATATCATCTGACATTTAATTCACCACATTTTTAAAATAATATTGCTGCCAATATCCAGATTAAACCATCTCGGATAAATCGTAAAACAAAAATCGCAATAATAACATTGAAACTAATGCCCCCTAATGGCGGGATGAATCGATCAAATATATCCAAATATGGTCGTGCTAATTTAACAATAAATTGTCCTAAGGCACTTTCACGGGCACCTGGTAACCATGATAGTAGTGCGTATACGACTAAAACCAGTGTATATGCCTGAAATAAATTAGAAACTAAGCTCAAAAGGCCCAACTATAACACTCCCTTAAATTCTTATCTTATGAATTATAACATAAATTTTTACTTATTGATAAATAAAAAGAGGAACCAATACTGATTCCTCTATTATTTTGATGCCTTAGCATCCTAACTCTTTATTAACGATGACGTTTACGGAAAAATGGTGGCGTATCTAATTCATCTGAATCATTTACTTCACTTTGACGACTTCCAGATCCATCCGTATTTGGACGTTCAAATTGACGTTTAGGTTTAGAGTCTGCTTCAGTTGTATCAACGTCACGTGTGTTTGTTTCTCTATTTATGTCCCAATCACTGAATAAATCACGCTTTTGTTGACGACGTGGTGTTGGTTCGTTTGATTGGCTTGGTGAATCTGGTTGTTGTAGACTTTGAGCTGGTTGAGTTGATTCTGCTGAAGATGACGGTGTATTGAATGAGCGTCTTGGTGGTGTGCTCATTTTATTACGATCAGTCTTCTCATTCTCAATACCAGTTGCGATTACAGTAACAATAACTTCGTCACCTAAATCATTATTGATTGACGTACCGAAGATAATGTTTACATCACCACTTGATGCATTGGCAACAATATCACTTGCATCTTGTGCTTCGAACAAGCTTAAGTCTTCTCCACCTGTAATGTTTAATAAGATTTGTTCTGCACCATCAATAGATACTTCTAATAATGGTGATGAGATAGCTTTCTTAGTTGCTTCAGCCGTACGGTTCTCACCTGAAGATTGGCCTACACCCATTAATGCAGTTCCTTGATCCTTCATTACAGTTTTCACGTCAGCAAAGTCTAAGTTTACGTAACCTGGTGCTGTAATTAAATCAGAGATACCTTGTACACCTTGACGTAAAACATTATCTGCTTCACTGAATGCTTCTAACATTGGAGTTTTACGGTCTACAATTTCTAATAAACGGTTGTTTGAGATAATTACTAATGTATCAACCGCGTCTTTTAAGTTTTTCAATCCTTCAGCTGCAAAGCGTCCACGTTTTGGTCCTTCAAAAGTAAATGGACGCGTTACAACACCTACAGTTAAAGCGCCTAAGTCTTTAGCAATCTTAGCCACGACCGGTGCAGCACCAGTACCAGTACCTCCACCCATACCAGCAGTAACAAACACTAAGTCTGCTCCTTCTAGTACTTCGCGAATTTGCTCTTCACTTTCTTCAGCTGCTTTAAGTCCAATTTCAGGTAATGAACCTGCACCTAACCCTTTAGTTACTTTTGGGCCTAATTGGATTTTGATTTCAGCATCTGAACCTTGTAATGCTTGAGTATCCGTATTTGCAACAATGAATTCAACACCTTGAACTTCATCTTTAATCATACGATTAACGGCATTTCCACCTGCACCACCTACACCAATTACTTTAATTACTGCGCCTTCATATCCCATTGTTGAATCGAATGATAATTCCATTTATATTCCTCCTGTTTATCTATCAAGTCTTAATCAAAAAATGTTTGGAAAAAGTCACGGACTTTTGCCGTTATGCCATTCCCATTACTTTGATCAGTAACAGGCTCTGAATAGTTATTCGCTTCTTCATCTTGCGAATAGTCATCATAGTATGCCGCATCTTCATAACGATAGTCGTCATCAAATGAATTATATTGTTGATAATCATCTTGTTGATTTGAACTAGGCATAGTGTCTGGCATCGTGCGTTGGTCGTTTGCCATTTGGTTTGTCTCGTTAGCTGGTTGACGACGTTGACCGCCGAACAAGTCACCTGATTGTTGACCTCGTGCCGCTTGCCCTTGGTTACGGCCACTAGATGGTGCCGGACGTCTTTGTCCACCTTGTGGCGGCATAGATTGTCTTGGGGCAGCTTGTGAAGGAACTGCAAAAGTTCCTTGAGCAATTCGATGCACATCATCAAGATTTGCAGCATATTCGATCATTCCAAGGCTTGTTGTATAGATTGGATTACGCATTCCCATTTCTTCAGGAATAAATAAGCGAACTTTGCTTCCAAAGTATCGTTTAGCCAAATCTAAGACCCCTGGTAAAGACACAGCTCCACCTGTCAGGACATACCCTCCAGGTAAATCAAGTCCATCGACACGATTCAATTCTTCATATAATGTTTCAAAGATTTGCACTAAACGCGCTTCGATGATTTCAGCAAGATAATGTTCATCTACCCGGACAGGTTCTTTCTTTCCAACTGTTTCAACTGGGAAGTACTCATCGTCAGTAGTTTGACTTGCGATAGCAAAGCCATATTCACGTTTGATTCGTTCAGCAGAATCAAGTGACGTGTTTAGAATAACTGAGATATCTTTTGTAACGAAATCTCCACCCTCTTGATCCACGAATGAATATTTCATTTGGCCGTCGTACATAATTGATGCACTTGATTGGCCACCACCCATATCAACAACCACTGTTCCGAACTCTCGCTCATCTGCTGATAAGGCTACGGATGCAATTGCTTCTGGTTGAACGACAAGTTCACTGATTGATAAACCTGCTTTTTGAACACAGCGTCGAATATTATGGATGATTGTTCTAGGTCCAGTAATTAAGCGCGCATAAAGTTCTAGGCGAACCCCGATCATTCCTCTTGGATCTTTAATTCCATTGAATCCATCGACGATAAATTCTTCAGGAATAATTGAAATAATCTCTCTTTCAGGAGGAACTGAACGAACTTTAGCTGCATTGATTACATTCTCAACGTCTAGGGCTGTTATTTCTCTATTATCGCTGGCAACAGCAATCATACCGTGGCAATCTTCTACCATAATTTGATTACTTGGAACACCAACGATCACTTCGTTAATTTTTACATTTGCTTTGCGTTCTGCTTGAGAAATGGCTCTTTGAATCGAGTTGACTGTATCATCTATATCGACGATAACCCCACGACTCAATCCACGTGATTTTTCATTTCCCACACCGATAATATTAATATTTCCATTAATATACTCAGCGACAACGACTTTAATTGAGGTCGTACCAATATCTAAACTAACAAAAATTTCTTGATTTCTCATTTAGGTATTAACCCCCTTCTGGCTAATTATTTTTCTATATTTTGTTTAATTTTCTTCAATTTCACATTACCTATATTAGCACAAACTTCATTTTAATAGAAGAAAAAAAGATAAATGTAAAAATAATTACATATAACTTATCTTAATTATTATCAAGTTTGACACTATTAGCAGAATTTTCTGCTGGTGTGAAGTATGCACCGACTTCAAAATTAATCACTCCGGTTTGCCCGTCTAATTGTCTTATAATATCCGGATAATATTGTACTTTTTGAGCAAAAGTCGAAATTATGGCATTTATGGTATTTCCATCTTCCATTTCAACAACTATGGCGTTCGGTTTATTTTCGTCATCAGCGGAAGTAACGGTCTCCATCATAGCTAATATATTTGGATCAATTTGACGTAAACCTTGTGCAACTTCCGTCAGTTTACCACTTGTATCGAAGCCGATTAATTCTGGTAATGCTTCATTGGCTATATTTGCTAATTCTTGGTTTCCGGATACATTCAGAATCTCACCGTTATTCAAGACTGGATGGTAACCATCTTGGTTAATTAACCCCACAAGGTCATGTTCGACGACATTAATTTCTAATTGTTTCCAATCAGGTCGATTAAATACGACACTTTCAATTAAAGGATTTTCCTCTTTAATTGTCGCTTCAATCTCTTGTCTTTGGCTCATTACTTCATCTACTTCATCGAATTTATATATTCGAGACGATCCTTTTACAAACGTTTTCGGAACAAGCTCGGTTCCCGTGACGACTAAATTATTCACTTTATTAAACGGCATTAATTTCCAACCCGTCACTAGCATTGTTAGGTATATTAATGCAAAAACCGCAAATAGTACAGTCTTACCCTCTGGCAGGGTCGCATTAGAACTCTTGTTCATCTGTCTATTGACCTTTTGGTGCAAGTTATAATACCAATTGGTTCGACTACCTTGAGGTTGGTTTCTTCGAGAAGGTTTATTGCCAGAGTAATTTCGATTAAAGTTCTGATTTCTGTTCAGATTTTGATTTCGCCTTTGATTCAAATTCTGATTTTGCTGTCTAGTTGCTCTCTCACGAGTGTTTGATTGGGGTTCGTCAAAGTTTCGACTATTTGGTTGATTCGCACGACTATTAGATTCATTCTGATCGCGTCTGTACTCATCCATTTGATATACTCGTCGCTGTTGAACAGGACCTGACTGAGGAGGTATCGGATGAATAACTTGATTCGGTTGATACTGTTCTTCTCGGTTCCGGTTCCCTTCAGCTTGTGTATGTTGAGTCCGACTGAAATAATCTTGCTCAAGTTCATCGCGATTTGTTATGCCGCTTTGCTTTGGTATAATCGGATTTCCATTACTATCGATGCGATAGTTTCCACGAATCGGTTGAGATGGTTCGTTTACCGGTCTAGATTGCCTTGTTTCAGGACTGTTTGATTTCCGATTATTTGGCGTATTTTGAGGCCCTGTTCGATAATTTCCTCGCCGCTCATTATTACTCATAGCTTTCACCTCCTCGAAAATATTTAGTCTTAATTATTTATTAAATAGATTCAACTAATTTAATAATATCATCTATTGCATGTGGCGTACCTAATTTTTTAGCATTTTCTGCCATTTCATTTAATGCTGTTTGATCTAGTATCATTCGGTCAATCGTATGAACTAATTGACTTGAGTCAAGTTGACTTTCTTTTATCATTTCAGCAGCCTGATTATTCACTAATGCTATGGCATTCATCTCTTGATGATTATTCGTAACATATGGACTAGGAATTAAAATACTAGGAAGTCCAAGTGTTGTCAATTCTGCTAAGGTCGTTGCACCACTTCTGCAAACGACTAGATCAATTCTTTGAAATAGTGCTGGCATGTTATCAATGTATGGAACTATTTTAACATTATTAGGTATTTTAATCTGGTTGTCTTCTATATAATTCATCCATTCTGAATGATGAACTGAACCTGTCCCAATAATTACCTGGTACTCTTTCTTAGCAAAGTCTTCGATGGATTCTACAGCTGCTTTATTAATAGCTGGCGCACCACGACTACCTCCAAATATTAGTACCGTTGGTAATTGATCATTAAAGCCATAATTTTTTGATAGAATATGCTCATCTTTAGCATAGTTTGTTACTTCTTGTCCTCTTGGGTTTCCAGTAAATGCCACTTTTTGACTGACTTTTGCAAAGTCATTCTCAACTTCATAAAAAGACGTCGCAACTTTATCTACAAAGCGACTTAAGAATTTATTAGTTACTCCTGCGACACTATTTTGTTCATGAATCAGTGTCGGAATACCTAATTGAGTTGCCCCATAAAGGACAGGTGCACATACGAAACCGCCAGTTCCAATGACTAATTCAGGTTGAAATTCTTTGATTAATTTCTTCGCTTTTTGTGTGCTCGTTAACATTTGCCAAGCGACTTTAATATTATCTAGCGATAAACTGCGTTTTAAACCAGATATTTCAATGGATTTAAAGTCAATATTCGCTTTTGGAACAATACTTGCTTCGAGACCTTTGTCTGTACCGATGTATAAACATTCTAAGTCCGGATTGAGTTCTTTCATTCGATTATAGATTGCAAGAGCTGGATAAATATGTCCCCCAGTCCCTCCACCAGATAAGATGATTCGATTGATTTTCATAATATGATACTCCTATTCATCCGTATATGGTTCTTCTAGTAATAATTGTTCAATGGTATCGATATAAACGTCACCACGAATTTCAAAGTTTTGATATTGATCCCAGCTCGCACAGCTTGGTGATAATAAGACGACTTCACCTTGTCTTGCTTCACGGTAAGCTTTTGATGTAGCTTCTACTAAATCATCAAAAATTTCAATCGAGTTAACGCCCGCAGCTTTAAAGGCTTTTGCCATTTTGTCTTTGGTTTCACCGTAAAGATAAGCTCCTGATACGTTCTTAAGAAAGGGTATTAACTCATCAAATTCATTACCACGATCTAAGCCACCACCAATAAATCGAATGGGTTGCTTGAAACTATTTAAAGCAGTAATCGTAGCGGTAATATTGGTAGCTTTTGAATCATTGTAGAAACTTCGTCCACTGACATTAGCTACCGGCTGAATTCTATGACGCATCCCTTTGTACTCTCTGACTATGTTAGAAATTTCTTGGTTCGAAATGCCTTTTATTTTTGCAACTGCCACAGCCGCTAGGACATTCTCGACATTATGGCTACCAGGAATTTGAATATCTGATAATGGTATAATTTGCTCTTCTTTAAAGTATATCCATTCACCTTCAACATAAGCACCATGCGATCGGACAAACTCATCGATTATTTCAATTGAGAATGGAATAAGTTGCCCTTTAAATTCTTTAACCCAATGATGTAATTCAGCATTATCATAACGATATACGATTTGGTCATCCTGTGTTTGATTGGCTAAAATCTTTAATTTGGCTTTGGCATATTCTTCACGTGTACGATGATAGTCCAAATGAGCTTCATAAATATTGGTAATGACCGCAATTTCAGCGTGAAATTGTTCAGTTCCAGCTAATTGGAAACTAGATAATTCCATGACGATGTCATCATCTTTTGTCGCTTGATCAATAACATCTAAAGTTGGGATGCCAATATTTCCAGCAAGGTAAGCATTCCCTTTTTCTCTTTCAGTTAATAATTCTCTCAGTAAACTTGTTGTCGTTGTTTTACCATTACTACCTGTAATACCTATGATCGATGCCTTACTAAATCTTGAAGCAAGCTCAACATCTGTATAAATTGGGATGTTTTTTTCAATCGCTTTTTGTAAAAAAGGAATTGAATAAGGAATCCCGGGGTTTTTGATAATCATATCAAAATACTTATCAAAGAGTTCTAAAGGATGCCCACCATCGACGATTTGGACGCCATCTTCTAAAAGCAAAGTAACCGACGGGTCTTGTGATAGATCCCCTCGGTCATTAATCGTTACATTTGCTTGTTGTTTAACTAGGAACTCAGCTACACTTTTCCCTGTTCTTGCGTAGCCTAACACTAGTATTTCTTTGTCTGATAAATTCTCGTTCGTTCCCATTCTAAAAATCGCTCCCTATTAAAAGATAAATAATGCAATCAATGCACTAATTAATCCGACAGCCCAAAATACATTTACCACTTTTGATTCACTCCAACCAAGCATTTCGAAATGGTGGTGAATTGGTGCCATCTTAAATATTCTTTTTCCTCGAGTCTTGAAGGATAATACTTGAAGCATAACACTTACTGTTTCAACTACAAAGACAAAACCAATAATTAATAAACTCCATGGATTATTAAGTACGGATGACATCACTGCCAGTCCTGCTCCTAAGGCAAGTGAACCAACGTCCCCCATAAAAATCTTCGCTGGTTTACGATTAAAGATTAAAAATCCAACTAACGATCCAACTACAATCAATGAAGCTGTTGCTACAGTTGAGTTCCCTTCAGCTGCGGCGATAAAGTAATACGCGCCATACGCAATAATATTTAAGCCGGTCGCTAAACCATCTAAACCGTCCGTTAAATTCACTGCATTTGAAAAGCCAGTAATCCAGATAAACATGAATAATCCTACTAACAGAATGTTAGAGATTTCAAAACCAAAAAATGGTATGAAAATATGTTGATTTGTTACCATGGCAATTAATGCAATAACAAAAGCAAATAATAATTGTGTTAAAAACTTCTGTTTAGCAGTTAACCCTTCATTTCTTTTTTTGAAAATACTTATAAAATCATCAATAAAACCAATGGCTCCAAATAATAAGAACGCTAGCCAAATCATCCAGAACTCACCTGAGTAAGACGTTTGGATAAAGCCAAAGATTAACATCGCAAATAAAATAGCTAGGATAAATACTGTTCCTCCCATAGTTGGTGTCCCAGTTTTTACTTCATGCCATAATGGGCCATCTTCCCGTGTTGTTTGACCTAGTTTCTTTTTATTAAAGTATTGGATGAAAAAAGGCATCGCAATGACTGTTAATAAAAAACTAGTCACGATTGGTAAGATAATATTCAATTTTTCGTTCACTCCTTAGTTTTTATAACTGTTTACGATGGATAGCATCAATAACTGTTTGCACTTCATCGTAAGGTATATTGTCGTTTCCAATGACTTGGTAAGGTTCTCCACCTTTACCCGCGAATAAGACAATATCATTTTTTTGAGCAATGTCAATGGCTTGTTGTACTGCTACTACTCTATCTTTTATAATTGAATAAGGTTTATTATCATTATGATGTAAACCAATCATTTCATTGACAATTTTTTCTACTGGCTCAAACCTTGGATTGTCAGCAGTGAATACAATTTCATCCGCATACTTAAATAAGATATCTCCTAATGGTTTCCGCATCCCACTATCGCGGTTTCCGCCACTATGTCCCATCAAGGCAATGAGTTTTTGATCATCTGTTTTATGTTCAATGAGTTCTTGCATTACTCGTTCAAGTGCATCGGGTGAATGTGCAAAGTCAACAATCACTTCGAAATCTTGTCCTTCATCAACAACTTGCATACGTCCAGTGACACCAGTAAAATCTTGAGTCGCTTTCAGAATATCATCTATTGTATATTGGTAATATTTACTCAATGTTAAAAATGCTGCCAAATAATTCGAAACGTTGTAAGATCCACGCATCGGTATTTCTACTGTAAATGACTCTTTTTTGTAATCAATAATAAATTCAGTCTTACCATTTTTCTCAGTAATTGAATGTGCATAAGCTGTAGCTTGAGGATGCTCTAAACTATATGTCACAATATCGGCACTAGTTACTTCTGCCATCGTCGTATGGTATGGATCATCCATATTTAATATTGCAAGTCTTGGTCGGTCATTATGGAAACTTTGTCCTAAATGACTAAACAAAAGACTTTTCGCATTTGCATAACCTTCCATAGTTGAATGGAAGTCCAAATGTTCTCGTGTTAAATTCGTAAAGATGGCACAATCAATATCAGTAAACGATAAGCGTCCTAAAGCTAATGCGTGAGAAGACGCCTCAATGATAGCATCTTCACAGCCTGTTTCAACCATTTCATTGAATAATCTCTGCATCTCTAAAGCATTCGGTGTTGTATTTACTGCAGGATAATATTTGTCCCCTACTTTATAATGCAAGGTTCCAATCACACCTGTCTTACGATCGAGACTTTCGAGTAATTGACTAATCATATTACTCGTTGTTGTCTTCCCATTAGTCCCAGTTACCGCAACAACATTTAGCTTTGTTGACGGTTCATTGTAATATTGGTTTGCAAGTATCGCTTGAGTACGGAAAGTTGATGTTACTTGCACGATGGTTGCATCAAGTTGCTCTGGCTCTTGGGGCAAATCTTCAACAATGATTAATTTTGCTCCCTTGTTAATTACGTCTTCAATCGCTTGATGCCCATCAAAGTTCTCGCCTTTGATAGCAATAAAGCATGAATTATTTTCTACTTTACGCGTATCATTTACTAAACTAGACACTTCAGTTTCTAAATACTGCGTATTAATTATATGTGCATCATATAATACGTTTATTAATTCTTTTTGTTCCATCGTAGTCCTACTTTCTATTCATAAACTGATACATATTCCACAAAAGGTCTAAATATCTCAGCTAATATTTGCGATCCCATTAAATTATGATCATTGGTTGGTCGTTTCATTGAGAAATACAACATATATTTCGGATCCTCGGCCGGGAAAAATGAAACAACTGAGAAATAATAATCATTGGCACCTTCTAAATAACCTAAGCCATCTGGATTGGCAATTTGTGCCGTACCTGTTTTAGCTGCTATCTGAACGCCAGGCACACTATATTCTTGAGCTGTACCATAATCTTCATTCACAGTATTAACCATTAAATCAACGATATGGTCAGCTGCTTCTTCTGAGATTGGTTGATTAACCTCAATTGGTTGAAATTCATCATTCTCTCCAATGCCGTTAAGGTATTGAATTTTCATCATTTTCCCATCGTTAGCAATCGAAGTGAATGCTTGCAATAATTGAATGGGTGTTGTCGCAAATCCTTGTCCGAAACCAGACATGGTTGCAGAAACCGGATTATCAAACTCTACTGTTCCTGTTGCTTCATTTGCCAATCCTGATCCCGTTGTTTGACCGAAACCAAATTCAGATAATTGAGTCGTCCATTTATCTATGCCGATACGGCGAATTAATTCGACAATTGTCACATTACTTGATCTAGATAATCCTTCATCAAAAGTAATCGGTCCCCAACCGTACAAGTTATAGTCTCGAACCGTCACATCTTCAATTTCTGTTGAACCGGTCTCAACTAATTCATCGGGTTTATAAACGCCCATATCATAAGCTGTTCCTTGTGTTAATATCTTCATGGTTGAACCTGGCTCATAAACTTCTTCAACCAATTGGTTGGTCCATTGCGTCTCAATTCCTTCACGAGTATTCAACTTAAATGTCGGTCTTTGAGCAGCTGTTAATAACTTACCAGTCTCAACTTCGACCAAATAAGCACTCATCTCTTCAGGTTGATACTTATTATATGAATAATCAAGTAACTCTTCCATATAATGTTGGAGTCGGCTATCTAAAGTTAGATAAATATCTTCACCCAATAATGTTCGCGTTCTTTCAACCAGGTCAGGATTATTTTCAATGGTGTTTTGCCCACTTAATTCAGCATCATAAGCTGATTCAATTCCGATTTGCCCAGTTAAGATATCCGCTGTCGGCATCCAAGAATTATTCTGTTCTTGCTTCGACGCATAGCCTATCAGATGTGAACTGAAGTAATCGTTCACGTATTGTCTGGAACTTTGACTTACAAAATAAACTCCTGGTAAATCCTCTTCTTCAATGGCATCGCGAGTTTCTTGACTCATATTACTACCCGCTGTACCAAATTCAACTTGAATCGCCTCATAGTTTAATAGTATATCCAAGACCTCATCACGGGTCATATCAATATAATTACTTAATACTTTAGCAGTGTAATCCCTGTCTTCAACTGCGTCGTAGCCATTACCCCCTTGCAATACTGCATACATGGAATAAGAAGTAGTATCAATCGCAATCGGCTGACCTTTAATGTCATAAATCGTGCCACGTTTTGCTTCGATGATACTACTTCTTGGGTCTTGTGAATCTTCGATATATTCTACTAAATCCTCACCATGCGAAGACTGTGTTACGTTTAATTGAAAGAAGCGTGCACCTAACAAAATAAATGTTATAGCTGCGACGCCTATTAATAATAATATATTTAAATTAGAATGATTGCTTTGTTTTTCGCTCATCTCTCAACAGTCCTAACTCTGTCTTTCTCAATAGTCATATTGTTGCTATCCGCTGCTTCTTTAATTTGTTGATAATTGAATTGGTCAGTAATTTGACTATTTAAAATATCAGTATTAGAACGGTATTCTGTAATAGAATCTTCTAAATTATTGATTGAACGTTGTTGCTCAATAATATCCACTCTAATAAAGAAACTAGCCATGATTGCTCCAACGGCTATTATACTACAAAGAGATAACCAGATTGTTTCAAATTTAGATAGCTTTCTTTTCTTTTTGGAAACATTATTTTCTTGTTCTTCAAATGGTTGATCACTTGCTGGTACACTATAGTTTGGCGAGGCAACAGATTGAGAATTATCATAATGATTTCCTAATTTCCGTTCAAAATATTGCTCTTCATTATAATTTGCCTTTTCTAATAGTTCTGACATCCGAGGCCTCCTAAATCCTTTAAATCTATTCTTTAATTGTCGTACGTTCGATGACTCTAAGTTTTGCACTTCGAGCTCGATTATTATGTTCTAATTCTTCAGAGTCAGCAGTAACTGGTTTTCGGTTAATAAACTTATATTCCGGTTGTTGCTCTGCTGGCAGTACTGGTAAATTAGGTGGTGTTTCTGGTGGCGTTGACTTCTCTCTATATAACTGTTTGACTAAACGGTCTTCTAAAGAGTGGAATGAGATAACACTCATACGTCCACCAACTTTTAATAATTTCAACCCTGCTTCCAGTGATTCCTCGAGTGCGCCTAATTCATCATTCACAGCGATACGAATTGCCTGAAAAGTTCGTTTAGCAGGATGTCCACCTGTTCTTCTAGTTGCAGCCGGTATAGCTAACTTCACAATTTCACTTAATTGTGTTGTCGTTTCAATCGGTGCTTTTTCTCTTTCTGATTCAATGGCTCGAGTAATTCTCTTCGCAAACTTCTCTTCCCCATAACGACTAATAATTCTTATTAAATCATTGAAATCCCACTCATTCACAACTTCGTAAGCACTAAGTTCTTGAGTTTGATCCATTCTCATATCTAAACGTGCTTCTTGATGGTAACTAAAACCACGTTCAGCAATATCTAATTGTGGAGATGAAACCCCTAAGTCATAATAAATACCGTCAACATAATCAATATTATATTCTGCTAAACCTTGCTCGATTTCTCTAAAATTACGATGAATAAAAGTTACTTTACCTACTTCTATCTCTTCTGCTAATACAACTTTTGCATTGTCAATGGCTGTCATATCCTGATCAAAGGCATATAAATGTCCGCGTTCTGATAATTGAGATAATAAATACTTAGCGTGACCTGCTCCCCCCAAGGTGCAATCTACATAAGTTCCATTCGGATTAATCTCTAACATATCAATTGTTTCATGCAATAGAACTGTCTCATGTTCAAATGACATTCATAATCCCCCCGTTTCTAAAATCCAAAATCAATCATGTCTTCTGCGATATCCTCAAAATCTTCTTCAATACTATCTGCAAATTCTTCCCAACGTTCGCTACTCCAAATCTCGATACGATCTGATACGCCGATCACACGACAGCTCTTATCGATTTTAGCGAAGTCTATAAGTGTTTTAGGTAAATTTATTCGCCCTTGCTTATCTACTTCTACTTCAGTGGCAGCTGAGTAAAAGAAACGAGTAAATTTACGTGCATCTTTTTTTGCTAAAGGTAATTGTTGTAATTTTTCTTCAATAGTTTCCCAATTTTCGAGTGGATAGCCGAATAAACATCCGTCTAAACCACGAGTAATAATAAAGTTATGACCTAAATCTGGACGGAATTTTGCTGGCATAATCAGTCGCCCTTTTACGTCAATATTATGTTGATATTCACCAATGAGCACGACTATTACACCTCCTCCATTTTAGTTAATTTCATTCTACCACATCCCTCCACTTCGTACCACTATTTACCAAATTTAAACAAAAAAAGAGCCGAAACTCTTTCGAGTAACGGCTCTAAACAGCTTATTATCAACCTTTGTTAAAGGTGTGGGCGAGTGGAAGATTAGTGGGGGTATTTTCCTACTAAAAGTATGTATAAGCTCTTAAAAGGACTAAACCAACTAAGAAAGCTGAAAACATTTTGGATATTAATTGACTAGCAGGCATATAGTATTCTTGAAAAGTAAACATATCAATGCGTTTGATATAGTCATATAATTGCAAACCTAGGGCAAATGCCGTTATAAAAAGTATGAATGCGATCAGACTAAAACCAAAGATTAATTTTGAAAAAAGATGAATTAATGTCAACCAAAGTGGTAATAGCAAAATAGCTAAATTCAATGGATACTTATCAAAAAACTTCAAATATGATTTCAAGTACTTTTGAACAACAAAAATAATGATTACTGGAACAATATATAAAAGTAATTCCGATAACACGAACTCATTTGTCATTAAAACACCTCCACTTTCAGCTTAATTTGCTTTATTTCTCAGTCCCTTAATTATACACAATTTGACAAGCAACTTTAATCATTTCTAAAAGGATAAACCGAATCTTTTAAAATAAAAAAATCGAATGAAAATCATGAGCTAACTTTTACACTGATTAGACCTAGTGTGTTAAAAACCTTTGATTTATCATTCGATCAATTCATTTGTTTATTTGAAATATTCTGTCATCTTATAAAGTCAAGAATATGTTGCCATGTATCTTGATTTAACACTTCCCAGTAATTTCCGTCACCTATAATGGAATATCCAATAAATAAACCAATAACGAAAAACAAAACGATAAATAATAAAAATAATATTACTTTACCAAGTGTTTTTAAGACGGTTAATAAAACATTGTCTTCAATATATTTATCTGACATATTTCGATCCCCTATCGTTAGTTTATCCAATGAGACGGCGTTTCAATCTTGAGAAATAGCGTGCGACTTTTTGTCGCCAAGATAGATTTGTCCGTTGTAATTTACCAGATTGAATTAAATCTAGCATAATACCTGTCCCTATCGCTACACAACTCATAGGTTGATTGGCACGAATGGCAGAGACATTTAAATACTCGGATAGAAAAACGTCTATAGAACCGATTAATGCTCCCCCGCCTGTAAGTAGTATTCCTTTTTCCATAATATCAGACGCAATTTCAGGTTGCGTGTCTTCAAGCAGTTCTTTAGCTGCTCTAGCTATCATAGCTAATTGTTCATGAATTGCTTCATATATTTGGTTCGATGTGACATTAATTGATTTTGGTAGTCCGGAAACTAAATCTCGACCTTTTAATGTTTTAGTCTCTAATTGAGCTTGATTCTCAATGAACACTGCTGAAGCTAAATCAATTTTAATTTGCTCCGCAGACCGTTCACCAATGAGCAGTTTGTATTTATCTTTGAAGTATTGAATTATACTAGCGTCAAAATCATCCCCAGCAATCTTTAATGATGTACTTTGAATAATGTCGCCACCTGAAATTATTGCAATATCAGAAGTGCCACCGCCGATATCAATAACCATATTCCCTGAGGGATCTAGTAAATCAATTCCAGCGCCAACTCCCGCCACTTTGGGCTCTTCTTCCATAAAAATCTTGCCGCCACCTGCTTTTTCAATCGCTTCAACAAGTGCTGTTTGTTCAATCTCACTTATATTCGATGGTCGACAAATAAGTACATTTGGCTTTGTAAACCATCTCTGTGAGTGGATTTTTTGAAAGAAAAGTACAAGAAGTGCTTCTGCAATATCATAATCTGCAATCACGCCACCTTTTAATGGCTTTATGATTTCAATCGAATCTGCTGTTCTACCAATCATTTCATACGCTTCATTACCAATAGCGATGACTTCTTGAGTCTGCTTATCTAAAGCAACGACTGAAGGTTCATTTAATATGACCCCTCGACCTTTAAGATGAATCAAAACATTCGCAGTACCTAAGTCGATTCCGATATCTCTGCTCATGTATTTTCACCCATCTATTTTCTGTACTTTAAGCGAGTACTTTAGTTTTATTAGATTCAGAAACAATTGGTTGAATTTCTACACGTTCAATATTAGCACCTAAGTTAGCTAATTTCTCATGGAATTTATAATATCCACGGTCTAAGTTTTTTAATTCTGAAACGCGAGTTAATCCCTTCGCTACTAAACCAGCAATAATTAATGCGGCTGCAGCTCTTAAGTCAGTTGCTTTTACACTTGCACCACTGAATTCAGTTGGTCCATACATAACAGCAGTCTGACGCTCAATTGTAAATTTAGCACTCATACGACGTAATTCTTCAAAATGCATAAAGCGATTCTCAAAGACTGTCTCTGTTAGAGCACTGCTTCCACCAGCCAATAATTGTGCAATTGACATTTGTGCTTGCATATCTGTTGGGAAACCAGGATAAGGAAGTGTCTTAACATCTGTTGCTTTTAATGTTTTTGGTCCTTTAACACGGATTCCATTTGTATATTCTTCAAACTCAACACCCATTTCAGTTAATTTACTGATTAATGGTTTGTTGTGATCGCGAATGGCACCTTCAACAAAAACATCCCCTTGTGTTACAGCGGCTGCAACAATGAATGTTCCTGCTTCAATTCGGTCAGGAATAACAGAATGCTTCACACCGTGGAGTGATTCAACACCTTTAATTTTAATCATTTCTGTTCCTGCGCCGACAATTTTAGCACCCATTTTGTTAAGGAAATTAGCTAAATCAACGATTTCTGGTTCACGAGCTACGTTTTCGATGATTGTTTCTCCTTCTGCTAAGACTGCAGCCATCATAATATTCTCAGTCGCACCCACACTTGGGAAATCTAAATAGATTCTTGCACCTTTTAATTTAGATGCTGTTGCTTCTACGTAACCAGCTTGGCTGTTAATCTTAGCACCAAGTGCTTCAAAGCCTTTTAAGTGTAAGTCAATGGGTCTAGTCCCAATGGCACACCCACCCGGCATAGCTACTTTTGCATGTCCAAAACGAGCTAATAATGGACCCATGACTACAATTGATGCTCTCATTTTACTTACGAAATCATAGTCAGCGATTGTTTTAACTTCACCAGTCGCGTCAATTTTCATTTCGTTTGCTTCTTCGTTAAATGAATTTTCTACTTGAATATTCGTTAATAATTCATTAATTGTCAAAACATCAGATAAAATAGGTACATTCGTTAGTTCAGTCACACCAGTTTCTGCCAAAATTGATGCTGCTAAAATAGGTAAAACGGCATTTTTTGCTCCCTCAACCTTTACCGTACCTTCTAGGCGATTTCCACCTTGAACAATAATTTCTTGCATTTTAAAATAATCCCCTTTAAGTATTTTGTCGCATTGGAGCTTACGACAAAAAAATATAATATTTATAGAAAGCTACTCAAAAATATATTTTGAAGTACCTCAATGATCGTCAGTACGAACGAACCTGCTACATGTCCAACTGCGATACTAACTAATATACACGCGTACTGTGCCATGTAATATTTGCGCTCAGAAAAAAACTGACGCCAATTAATATCTTTAAAGACCATATAACTCAATAGGATAAACGTAAAACGGACAACAAGTACTGCCATACCATTAAAAATCGCCATACTACGCCCACCTTTCTAGTTCGGAATTATCATAGCATAAAATCAAATTTAATTAAACAGATTTATTTTATCCAAATTCCAGACTTGTCAAAATTAAATTTTAATAAAGATAAGTGTAATAATTCAAACATTGCTCTTATAAGTTTACAACTACCCCTTTTACAAATATTACAATTTCGCCATTTAATCAAATTTAAGTAATTCTTAACTTTCTTTGACTTAAATTTTACTAACAAACAAATTTTAATATTCTTAAATTGAATCTGAATACGCTATCATATTCTTGGCTAGTTAATAATATTATTTTATACAAAAAACTAGAACAAATGATGAATTGTTCTAGTTTAATCTTAAATTATTTTGTTGTTATTTCATTATAGTATCTACGGTGATCATCAATGCGATCTAAGTAGAACCCTGGATGAAGTGTTTCTTTATTTTTGACAACTTCGATGACTCCATCTTCATTAGAAAGTGTTTTTTCGAAATTCTCTTCATAAGCTTTGATATCTAGTCTTTCTCGTCGATTTAAGTGTAATAACGTACCTTCTTTAGAAATATTTTCTTTGAAGCCTGGTTGTAAAGTACCTGTGAATAATTCTGCAACCGCACCAGATCCATAACTAAACATCCCGATTCTTTGTCCTTCTTCAAGATTGTCATCGAAGTTCAGTAAAGAAATTAAGCTTAAGTATAATGATCCTGTATAAACATTCCCAACTTGGCGACCAATAAAAGTTGAGTCTTGATAATGACTAAACCATCTTTCAACTAACTCTGGGTTAATATTCGTTTCTTCTTTGTTCTCTAAAGATTGCAGACATTTACGTCCCATCTTTGTAAATGGTAAGTGGAATGAGATGGCTTGTAAATCACTTAGGCGTTCAGGGTAACGTTTTGCATACTCTTCTATAATCGTATTGAACATTTCAATGTATAGTTCTGTCGAGTATTTACCTTGTACATATGGTACTTCGGCGTATGACGGACGCCAGAAGTCGAACTGATTTTCTGTCAGACTTAGTGTTTCGCTATCTAATGCTAAGATGCGAGGATTTGCAGTTACTAACATGGCAATTGCGCCTGCACCTTGAGTCGCTTCCCCACCCGAGTTGAGTCCATAGCGTGAGATATCTGACATTATCACTAAAACTTTTCGTTCTGGGTTCAGCTTTATGTAATTAAATGCAGATATAAGTCCTGCTGTTCCTCCGTAACAAGCATGTTTCACTTCGTAAGCTTTAGAAAAAGGTTGAATACCTAGCATTTGGTGAATGTAAGTCGCAGCTGATTTTGAGAAATCAAAACCGGATTCTGTAGCGAAGATAACTTGATCAATTAATTCTTTATCTTCTTTAGTTACAATTTTGTTGGCTGCATTTGCTGCCATAGCAACGATATCTTCTTCAATGGTTGGTACAGCCATTTTCTCTTGCCCAATACCAATTAAGAATTTATTTGGATCAATGTCTCTAGCTTTTGCTAATTCAACCATATCAACGTAGTGATTTGGTACGTGAAATGTAATTTGATCGATTCCTACCTTTACGATTTGAATCCACTCCTTCTCTATCTCTATTTCCGTATTCCGTCTAAAATCTTTCTTGCTGTATCCCGGTTCATTTGCCCAGCTTCACTTAACTGAGTCACAACAGCCGGTATTTCTTTTATTGTTGCGCCTACCTGCATGGCTAAAGCACGTGCTTGCATGCGCATATGTCCCTTTTGGATGCCTTCACTAACTAAAGCTCTCATAGCAGCAAAGTTTTGTACGAGGCCAACAGACGCGATGACATTTGATAAATCTTTAGCTGATGTGATATTGAGCATTTGTAAGGCAAGTTTTGCGGTTGGATGGGATGATAATGTACCGCCAACAGTAGCAACTTGTAACGGTATCTCAATGCTACCTTCTAACATTTCATTTTCATAATTTACTTGCCACTTAGTCAGTGAACGGTATTGCCCGTCTTTGACCGCATAGGCATGAGCGCCTGCTTCAATTGCTCTCCAATCATTTCCAGTTGCAATAACTACGGCATCAATTCCATTCATGATTCCTTTATTATGTGTTGTAGCACGGTAGGGATCTAACCAAGCATAGTCTGAAGCCATCTCAAGACGCTCTGCTAAACTAATCGCTTCGTCTTTATCATTGCTTAAGCGAGCAAATGGTACTTTGGCTGAAGCAATAGTTAATGCCTGTGCTTGGTAATTGGATAATATACTCATTAAGACTTCACCTTCAATGATGGATTCCATCGTTGGAGAAAGTGCTTCTAAGACAGTATTAATCACATTAGCACCCATAGCGTCACAGGGATCAAGTGATAAATAAATACTGATGTAATTGCGATTAGGATGCTCTTTCTCTTCAACCCAAATATCTCTTGGCCCCCCGCCACGTCTGACCATGGACGCACTTGCTTGAGAAGCAATGTCGAGAAGCTTCGCCTTATTCTCTTTAATAATCTGTTGAATTTCAGCCATAGATTGTTGAACTGTCATAATAATTTGTCCAATTAGCAGTCGCTCTTTCGTTTCCGCCTGAATATTTCCTAGTAATTTAGCTCCAAAACTGGCCGCTGCAATCACAGATGGCTCCTCTATTGCCATCGGAACTACATACTCAGCATTATTCACTTTAAGATTAACTGCTACACCTAGAGGTAAATGATAATTAAATAAATAATTTTCTATCATTTGATTCGCATAGGCTTCCGGCAACATGGTATCCGCTGAATTAATAGATAAACCCAGCCATGATTCCATTAATTCTAATCGCTTGGATATCGAATGCTTGTAAAAGCCTGAGAAAAATTGCCTTTGATCCATATTACTGCTCCTTCAAATTGATATTTTTGATTTATTTAGTCAATCATCTTTGTAGACATTAAAAAACGAATATAACTATTAAGATGGGGTACAAAGTACACTTACCGTTTCAGCCGTTTATTATACTATGAATACATTATATATTCTAGTAAATTTCTAAACTTCGTCTGTGTCCAGTCATCATGAATAGCATATTCGCTTTTTTGAATGAATTGTAAATTAATTATTTTGTTCCAAAAATTCGATCTCCAGCATCTCCTAGACCTGGGATGATATAACCATGTTCGTTTAGTTTCTCATCTAAAGCTGCAGTGTAGATATCTACATTTGGATGCGCTTCTTGTAAAGCTTTTATTCCTTCTGGTGCTGCTACTAAACAAACAAATGTAATGTTATCTTCTTTTACATTATACTTTGTTGTTAATTGGTTAAGTGCAGTGATTGCAGAAACTCCTGTCGCAAGCATTGGATCAACAACGAACACACGACGCTCGTCGATATCTTGTGGGAATTTAGCAAAATATTCAATGGCTTCTAACGTATCAGGATCACGATACACGCCGATATGTCCAACACGAGCTGCTGGAATCATGTCCATGATTCCATCTACCATACCTAAACCTGCACGTAAGATTGGGACAATTGCCAATTTTTTACCAGCGATTTGTTTTTGAGTTGTTTTCATAATCGGTGTTTCAATTTCAATATCTTCTAAGGGAAGATCTCTCGTAATTTCATAAGCCATCAACATACCAATTTCATTTGTTACTTCACGAAATACCTTTGTTGAACAATCTTTATCTCTAATAATTGTTAGTTTATGTTGAATTAATGGATGATTTACTACTTCAAACTTTGCCATTTTATTCCTCCTAAGATAATTTATTATTTGAATAATGGTCGGTCTTTCATTAGTTCATAGACCTTGTCTTTAATTTCTGACATTTCGCCCTCTTCTGCTGATAAAGCATCAAGGATAAAATCCGCTACTAATTCTACATCTGATTCTTTCAATCCACGTGTAGTAATTGCAGCTGTTCCAATTCGAATACCACTTGTTTGAACAAATGATTCTTTATCAAATGGAATTGAGTTTTTATTTACAGTGATACCTACTGCATCTAAACGCTCTTGTGCCCATTTACCTGTGATGCCAAGTGGAGTCACGTCAATTAAGAATAAGTGATTGTCTGTGCCGCCTGAAATAATTCTTAGTGGACTTAGATCAAATATTCGTGCCATTGCTTTTGCATTGAGTTTTACTTGCTTAATATAATCTTTAAAGGCTGGTTGCAATGCTTCATGAAGCGCAACAGCTTTGGCAGCAATGACATGCTCCAATGGCCCGCCTTGAATACCTGGAAATATCGCTTTGTTTAATTTCTTCGCATGCTCTTCTTTCGCAAGAATCATCCCACCACGAGGTCCT
This sequence comes from Ruoffia sp. FAM 26254, assembly GCF_045528545.1. Classification (NCBI taxonomy): domain Bacteria; kingdom Bacillati; phylum Bacillota; class Bacilli; order Lactobacillales; family Aerococcaceae; genus Ruoffia; species Ruoffia sp. FAM 26254. Next base: position 35,147 of record NZ_JBGQQY010000010.1, on the reverse strand, counting down.
CGAAGTGTCTTATGTGTTGTTGTCGTTACAACATCCGCATAAGGAATAGGATCTGGATGCTCTCCAACCGCTACTAAACCAGCAATGTGAGCCATATCTACAAAATAGATCGCTCCCACTTTTTTAGCGATGTCACCGATGCGTTCAAAGTCGATTTCACGCGAATAAGCACTTGCACCAGCAATCAACATTTTGGGTTGGACTTCTGTAGCAATTTCTTCAAGTTTATCGTAATCAATGAGTTCTGTCGTCGGATCAACACCATAACTATACATCTCATAAGATTGTCCACTAAAGTTGACTGGCGAACCATGAGTTAGATGACCACCTTGAGATAAGTCCATACCTAAAACTTTGTCGCCTGGTTCTAAAAAGGCACGATAAACAGCTAAGTTTGCACTAGAACCAGAATGTGGTTGCACGTTTGCATACTCAGCATTAAATAATTCTTTTGCTCGATCAATCGCAATTTGTTCAATTTTATCAACAAATTCGCAACCGCCATAATATCGCCTACCAGGATACCCTTCAGCATATTTGTTAGTCAAAATGCTTCCTTGAGCCTTTAAAACACTTGGTGAAACGAAATTCTCAGACGCAATTAATTCAATCCCATTTTGTTGACGTAGTTGCTCGTTCTTAATCTGTTCAAATACAAATGTATCATCAGTAAATGTCATAGTGACACCTCCAGGTTATTTTTTTATATTATATCATACTCGACGATGCTTTAGAAAGACGGTTTAAATATGCATGTGTTTCATCAGTCTCTTCAAATGCCTGCGCAAAAATCACATCACAGTCACTACTTTCAAGGAAACGTAAGCCTGCAAATAGGCGTTGAGTTGCTTGTTCAAGCTCTTCATTGCTCCCTAATGAATAGTAACTGAAGCCAATACTATTTGTCTGTAATTCAGAAATAATATGTTCCTGTGCCAAGATTCCAATCTTTAAATCTGTTTCATTAATAAAGTCTTTCCAATCTTCAAGCGAATGAGAAGGATCAATCATCTTAACAGGTTGACTCGGACTATAATGCGTATACTTCACACCTGGACTGGCAATTGTAGTACCTTTCATTTGTTCCTCGCTCGATTTCTCTAACACTTCAATGCCTGTTGCATTGGCTAACATGGCTTGCGTAATAGCCCCTGGTCTTAAAATTTCAATGCGTTCTGCTGTCGGCCAAACGACCGTTGACTCAACACCTACTTGTGTGAACTCAGAATAATTATTCACGACGCCCGCAATCTTTCCATCAAAATCATGAATAACATGCTCAATGGACGTTGGACTCGGTTTACCAGATAAATTTGCACTTGGGCCGACTAAAGGAAAACCAACCATCTCAATTAAAAGTAAAGTTTCCAATTGATTAGGCATGCGAATCCCCACAGTCTTTTGATTCGGTGTGACACTTTCAGCAAATATACCTTTTTTCACCGGAAAGATAATTGTTAAAGGTCCCGGCCAAAAAGTTTCCATTAATTTCAGAGCTACATCGTTCACTTCATTAACATAATCATAAACTGAATCGATACTGTGAACATGCACAATTAACGGATTATCCGAAGGGCGTCCTTTAGTTTTAAATACTTGTTTGACAGCTTGGTCGTTGTTGGCTATTGCACCTAAACCAAAGACGGTTTCAGTTGGAAAAGCAACTAATTCTCCTTGCTTTAAAGAATCCGCTGCTTCGCGTAATTCCTCACGTCCAAATATTTTAGTTTTGTTTAGTTTTTCATTATTCATTCTATATACCTACTTTACAATTCAATTTGTACGTAACGATTTTTTCCACTTAAATCTAGGATAATTTCAATAGTGGAATTTGGAAAGGTCTCAGAGAAGATAGTTTTAACTGCTTCTCCTTGTTGGAAACCAATTTCCACAATGATCATGCTCGTTTCCTTTACATATGATTGTATTTGTTTAGCGAGTTGTTTGTAAATTGCCAGTCCATTATCTTCTGCAAATAAGGCTAATGACGGTTCAAACTTCTTCACGCTGTCATCCATTAAATCCAACTCATCTTCACTAATATAAGGTGGGTTGGATACGATTAAATCAAAGCTTTGTTGTGGAATGTGTTCAAATAAATTACTTTCGATAAACTCCACATTAACTTGGTGATTTAATGCATTCTCTTTAGCGACTTTGAGTGCTTCAGGTGAAATATCTGAGGCAAATACGTGTTGCTTAGTATTTAACTTCGCAATCATTATAGCTAAAATTCCCGTACCCGTTCCAATATCTAATACTTTAGCATCCACTTTGTTTTCTAAAAAGTTATTAGACAGAGTGACAATACCCGCCGTATCCTCTCTTGGGATCAGTGTGTGTTCTGTCACTTTAAATTTCTCTTCCATAAAGTAAGCATGGCCGAGTAGATATTGAATGGGTTTCCCTTCAATAATTTGTTCAAGTATCTGCATATAGTGTGTATACATTTCTTCTTTGACCGGTTTATTCAATGCTAACACAACATTTGTGAGTGTTTGTTCAAAAGTCATCATCCAATAAGTTCTGGCTAAATGCTCATCAAACCCCGAAGCTTTTAAAAAAAGTGAAGCTTTATTCAAAGCTTCACCTAATGTTAAATTAACTGTTTGGACCATTTAACTCCTCCAATAGTTGAGTTTGGTCGTAGACAATTAATGCATCAATTATGTCATCTAAATTACCACTTAAGATTGATTCTAACTGTTGAATTGTCAGTCCAATTCGGTGATCAGTCACTCGACTTTGTGGAAAGTTATATGTGCGGATTCTTTCAGAGCGATCTCCTGTTCCGATTTTTAACTTACGATCTGCATCAATCTCAGATTGTTGTTCTTCTTGCACTTTATCAAATACACGTGCACGTAAGATTTTCATTGCTTTTTCACGGTTTTTCAATTGTGAACGCTCATCTTGCATCGCAACCACTGTATTCGTTGGAATATGTGTTAATCGTACCGCTGAAGCTGTCTTGTTAACGTGCTGTCCACCCGCTCCACTCGCGTGGTAGATGTCGACACGAATATCATTGTCATCAATATCGAAATCGATTTCTTCAGCTTCAGGCATTACGATAACCGTTGCCGTTGAAGTATGGACACGTCCTTGAGATTCAGTCTCAGGAACACGTTGAACACGGTGAGCGCCGTTTTCATATTTAAGTTTTGAATACACTTTATCACCTGAAATCATTAAGGTTACTTCTTTATAACCACCGATACCTGTAATGTTTGCATCAATGACTTCTACTTTCCACCCTTGGTTCGTAGCGTAATGCGTATACATATCTAGTAAATCTCCAGCGAATAATTGTGCTTCGTCTCCACCGGCTGCCCCACGAATTTCCATAATGATATTCTTTTTATCATTTGGATCTTCAGGAATCATCATAATTTTAATTTGACTTTCTAATTCTTCACGCTCAGATTTTAAAGATGATAATTCCTCTTTCGCTAACTCAGCCATTTCATCGTCAGTATTCTCAGATAGAATTTCTTCTGTTTCACCGATTTCTTCATTAACTTGTTTATAGCGTTTGATTTTTTCGACTTTGGGTCTTAAATCACTTTCTTCAATCGTTAATTCTCGTAGACGGTTTGTATCACTAATCACACTTGGGTCACTTAGTAATTCATTAACTTCGTCATAGCGAAAAATTAGCGAATCTAGTTGTTCAAACATTATTTTTCCCCATTTCTTATAACTTGTTTACGCCGCCTGGATTGTAGTAGCAGCTTCGGCAGACTGGTAGATAGGATTCATTTCCACCAATTTGGATTTGTTCTCCTGTATATACCGGTTCTCCGTCATTGATTCTTAAGTTCATTGTCGCTTTACGGTGACAATACCAACAAATTGTCTTGAGTTCTTCAATCTTGTCAGCATAGATGAGAAGGTATTTCGAACCTTCAAAAAGCTCGTTTGAGAAATCATTTTTTAAACCGAATGCCATAACTGGAATGTTTAATTGATCTACAACACGAGCAAGCTCTAATATATGATGTTTTTTCAAGAATTGCGCTTCGTCGATTAAGATACAATATAACTCCGTATCAATTCCAGCAATCTCTTCATATAAATCCATGTCATCCGTAATCGGAGTTGCTTCACGTTCTAATCCTGTACGACTTGCAACTAAGCCTACTTTTGTACGTGTATCGACAGCACTCGTAAAAATTTTAACTGGTTTATTTTGCTCTTCATAGTTATGTGCAACCTTTACGATTTCAATTGATTTCCCACTATTCATTGCACCGAATTTGAAGTACAGTTTCGCCATGATCTAACTCCTTCTTTTCTACTCTCAACTATTAATAATAAAATACTCAAGCATCTTAGTCAATTACTTGGATGAAATATTATCATAAAATTATCTTTAGTGTTTTAGGGTATACTCTATATATTCCTAACTAAGAATATCATACCTTCATTCAACTTTGATTACAATTATGGTAAAAGTGTATTTTGGAATGACTCGCTTAAAATATAATACTTTATTTTAAAACGGATGATTGCTAAAATACTAATGTTAAAAGAGTAATCATACTCACCAAAGGAGAATTATGAATGAGCTATAGAAGTAATATTGCCACTCACGTTGGCCGCCTATCTCGTTGGGCTCTTACAAAATTTACTGGTGGCGGAAGTAGTTTGCCCGGTAAACTTGCCTTAACGATTGACCCAGATATACTAACTACATTAGGTGAAAATTATGATGTTGCTATCATCACTGGAACGAATGGTAAAACCTTAACAACGGCGTTAAGTGTCTACGCTTTGAATGAAGCTTACCCTCACGTCCTAACTAACCCGACAGGTTCAAATATGCATCAAGGGATTGTCAGTACCTTTCTAGCTGCCCCTCGCCTTGAGAAAAACAAAAAAGGCATTGCTGTGCTTGAAGTCGATGAAGGTTCCCTAAAGCACGTTGTTAAACACGTGAAGCCGAAGGTATTTGTTCACACGAACGTCTTTCGTGACCAAATGGACCGTTACGGTGAAATTTATACGATCTATAAATTAATGGCTGATGCAGCCAAAGAAGCCCCTGAAGCGACAGTAATTTCTAATGCAGACTCACCCATTTTGAATTCCATTGATTTGCCAAACCCTCGTCTTTACTTTGGTTTTGAAGATCAAATGGATGGTAATGTCGTTCCGCATCATAACACTGACGGTATCCTATGTCCGAAGTGTGACCACGTGTTAAAATATCACACTTTAACTTATGCAAATCAAGGTAAATTCTATTGTGAAAATTGTGACTTTAAACGCCCTGAGTTGGACTTTAAAGTGACAAGTTTAGATGATTTAAACATTACAGACTCAACTTTTACAATTAATGATTTCCAATTCCAAATTCCAGTCGCTGGAATGTATAATATCTACAATGCTTTAGCTGCTTATAGTTTGAGTCGCTTCTTCGAATTGACACCTGAACAAATTCATGTTGGCTTTGAGAAAGCAAAACGTGTCTTTGGTCGTCAAGAGATATTAGAGATCGAAGGCAAGCAAGTGTTAATTAATTTAGTAAAGAACCCCGTCGGCTTAAACCAAGTCATCGATTTAGTTGGACTTGATAAAAATCCGTCGACCTTTATTGCGATTTTAAACAATCAATACGCGGATGGAACAGATGTCAGCTGGATTTGGGACGGGGACTTCGAGAAGATGTCAGATTTTAATATCCAATCAGTCTACACAGCGGGAATGCGTAAAGATGATATGACGAAACGCTTAGATGTAGCAGAGTTATTCGATGGTGACATTCAAGAACTTGATTCTATTGAAGAAGTGGTTCAAGCTATGCGTGGAGCAAAGACAGACAGTGTCCATATCTTTGCAACTTATACGGCCATGTTAGATTTACGAAAAGAATTAATTCAAGCTGGCTATATTACAAAATAACTTAAAGAAAAGAGTGCCCTTTATGAAAAACATTCGAATTGGTCATCTATATGGCAACTTATTGAATACATATGGCGATAATGGAAACTTACTAATGCTTCAGCATTACGCTAAAGAAGCAGGTTATCAGGTTGAAACAACGATTGTCAGTCTAGGTGATGACTTTCTAGCTGAAGATTTTGATTTGCTTTTCTTCGGTGGTGGGCAAGATTATGAACAAAAGATTGTCTCGCAAGATTTACCTCGCATCCGCGATGAAATTGCATCGTTCATCGAGAACGACGGTGTTATGTTAACCATTTGTGGTGGCTTTCAATTACTTGGTCAATACTACATTAATGCCGCTGGTGATCGTTTAGAGGGTATGAATATCTTACCTCATTATACTGAGAGACAAATTGATTCTCGTTTTATAGGTGATATTGAAATCTATGATGAAGAAAATGATCAAACTTATTATGGCTTTGAAAACCACAACGGCGTCACTCATCTAGGATCTGAGTTAAAACCTCTGGGGCGTGTTATAAAAGGAAATGGGAATAATGGTGTGGACCAAACTGAAGGAGTTCATTACAAAAACACCTTCGGCTCTTACTTCCACGGTCCCCTACTCGTTCGAAATGAATGGCTCGCAAGACATATTGTTGAATTAGCGATTCAAAACAAATAAAAATTATCCCTGACTCATTCTTTATTGAAAAAGTCAGGGATAATTTTTTATGTTTAATTATTTTGTTGCCATTAATTTGTTTGTAATTTCTTCGAATTGATCAATATAGTTAACAAAAGTGTCTAAAGATTTTTGCCAAAATGCAACATCAGTGACATCAACGTCCATCGCTTTTGCTGTCTCTTCAACAGATGATACGGTCGTTAGTTTTAATAACTCATCATAGCGTTCAACAAAGCCTTCTGGTTGCTCTTCATAGATTGTATATAAGCCCCTAGCGAACAAACCACCAAATGCATAAGGGAAGTTATAGAAACTTAAACCTGCTGAATAGTAATGACCTTTATTTACCCACATATATGGATGTAAGTAATCTGGGTCTAACCCATCCCCATAGGCTTCTAATTGAGCTTCTTTCATTAGATCCTCAAGCTGTTGACTGAATAAGAATTTATCTTCTTTTGCTTCAAATAATTTTGTTTCAAAGTAATAACGTGAATAAATATCAACGATAATTTGAGTCGTATCTTGTAACAATGATTCGATTAAAGCAAGTTGTTCAACTTCATCGTCTGTATTATTTAACAAGTCATTCATAATTAATGTTTCATTAAATGTTGATGCTGTTTCAGCAACTGGCATAGAATAAGACCAATTCAATGGTTTATGTGCTTGGATAATTGATCCGTGATACGCATGGCCTAGTTCATGCGCCATTGTAATGACACTAGATAGTGATCCATCAAAGTTCGTCATAATACGTGATTGGCCAATAAATGGTAAGTTAGAGCAGAACGCTCCGCCTCGTTTACCTTTTCTTGGAATGAAATCCACATAGTTCTTATCGTAAAATTCTTGTACTAAATCAGCTAACTTATCTGAGAAGGGTCTAAAGTGATTGACTAAGTATTCTCCAGATTCTTCAACTGAGAATTGTTGACTCGCTTCCCCCATAGGTGCGAATAAGTCATAGAATGGTAAGCCATTTTTATGTCCTAAGTAAGTAGCTTTTTGTTTTAAATAACGTCTGAATTCTGGTAGGTATTCTTGAATTGCTGTCATTAAACTATCTAATGTTTTACGGTCCATGCGTGATTGTTGCAATGTTTCATCTAATGGTGATTCATAGCCACGTAATGATGACGTTGTTAGAACTTGTTGTTTAATATTGTTCAATGAGAAAGCAACGGGATCTTTAATTTTGTCATACATAGCTAATTCGGCTTCATAGGCTTTTTTACGTACATCTTGGTCCACATCATAAGCTAAGTTACGAATTTCACTTAACGTATAGGTTTTTCCATCTACGTCTGCTTCTACCGTAGATGTTAAGTATGTATGTAAATTTGACCAAGCACTTGCACCAGAGTTGTTTAGTTTTGAAATCACGGCTTCCGTATCTTCATCTAATAAATGCTTTGCTTCTTCTTTTAATTCATTAAAGGCAAATGTATAATCCGATAACTCACTATCTTGAGTAATATCGGTAGTAATACTTCCTAAAAAACGATCTAAGATAATTTGGTTTTTAGTCAGTTCTGACATTACTTTTGAAAACTTACCACGATAATTCGTTGACGTTTCATCAGTTGTATTTGTTGATAACGTAAGGCTGATGAATGAGCCAATACGTCTTGCTGTAATTAATAACTCTTCTTTAAATTTCACAGCCGCTTTAATATCTTCTAAATTATCTTCTAAAGTTAATTGCTTAAAATCTTCTTTGTATTGCTTTAATTTCGCCCAATCCGATTTAAATTCTTCACTTTCATAACCAACATATAAATCATCGAGTTGCCATTTGTACATTTTATAACGCCCTTTCTTTACTACATTAATTTAAATAAATAACATAATTATAACTGGTAAGATAATTGCTGGAACAAAATTCATTATCTTGAATTGAGTGACTTCGATAATATTCAAGCCTAAGCCGACTAATAATACAGATCCCACACAGATAATCTCCGTGATAACTTCTACCGGTAACCAAGGCTCTAATAAGCTAGCAAAAATGATAATACTTCCTTGAATCAATAGAACAGGAATTGATGCTAAGGCAACACCTATTCCTAGGGATGATGCAAGTAGAATCGATGTAATACCATCTAAGATACTTTTCGTATAAAGGGTCGTATTGTCTCCAATAAGACCGCTTTCTAAAGATCCAACAATAGCCATTGATCCGATACAGAAAATCATTGCGGCACTAACCATGCCATGAGAAAGGTCACCGTATTTGGCACTACCTTTACCCACTTTCTTCTCAAATTTATTAATCCCAGATAGAACGCGATGGTCGATATCAACCCATTCGCCAATCAGTGTTCCAATTACAATACTTAAAATCATAACAATGGTATTGTTCCCTTGGATTGCACCGGCAATTCCGATAGATAGAACACACAAGCCAACAGCTTGCATTAAACTTTTTTGCACTCGCACCGGGATACCTGAGCGAATTTGCAGTCCAATTAAGGAACACACAATGATGACTACTGCATTAACAATTGCTCCCATACTCCAACTCCTATTCGATTAATTTAATTCATCACTCGCTTCATCAGTTGAGCTGTCTTCTTCTTCAACTTCTTCTGACTCACTCTCATCAAGTGACTCATTATCCGATTCATATTCACTTTTACTTACAACATCTAAGTCTTCATAGATGTAATTAACCAAGTTAGGTGTCCAAGTGAAATCAAAGTAATAAATTAAATCATTGCTAACTTCAATTGTTTCTTCTCCAGTGTCCTCTTCTAAATCTTCTTCATCTTCACTTTTCACTGGCGTGTTAATCGCGATATAGAAGGGCTCCCCTTGCCAAACTTCTTGATATCTCAGTTTATCTAAGGCAAAAGTCTTAATTGTTGTGTAACTATCTCCTGGTTTGATGACTGTACCGTTGTAATCATTAATTAAGACGTAATCACTATTCAAGCTATCTTCACCAATTTGTAAAGTGGCAACCCCATCTACTGGAAGGAGTTCATGGTCGCTATTATTAGTAATTTCATATTCAATGGACACAATAATCTGACCATAATTAAAGTTTTGAAAATTTTCTTCATAAACATTTTTTGGTTCAAAATTACTGATTTCGGCTCTTAATAACTCAACTGAAACATCATCATCTTCACTCGTTTCATTCAATTGATCTTGAGCTAGGATCGTCTTTTGACCCCACCATTCTGATGATAAACGGTCTGGAATCATTTGATTATTCTCAGATAATTGCTCTTGAGTCTCCTCGTCTAAAGGTAAGTAAAGAACTCGTTCATCTCCTAGTAAACTTGCGCCCACTCCTGAGATGGCATCGGGTTCCGATTGAGGGGGTACAACAGTTAGGTAAACATTTCCCAAATCTGATGCTTCTTCCCACTCATCCTGACCAAGGCCATAGATAAGATAACCGTTAACGGTCATTCTTGGTCCTATTTCGCCGTTATTTTGTTCGAGTATTTTCGTTAAATCTCCACTTTGAGCTGGATATAAAGCAGATGATGGGTGCATTTGCATATCTGCTGATTGATAACTCATTCGTAATCCTTCAATCGGATAATAAATAGTTTCATCTGTCAAGTTTGTTATAGCAACTTCCATTAAGACGACTGAACCTGGATTGTCTTCATAGTTAAATTCGCTACTTACAAATTCATCCGCACTTTCGACTTCAAAAACCTCCATATTCTCGACACTTAATTGAAAATTATTCTGTGTTTGAGAGAAAGTTTCATTTACTTTAAAGTAAGATTCATCTGCTAGTGTTAACACATCACTGTTTCTAAATTCAGCAATCACTTGACTAAATTCTGGTACAAAGCGAGCATCAACGGGTGTTTCATTCTCAGTATTATCCGCATTTGAAGACGTGCCACCTGATTCTACTTGACTCACTTCTTGGCTAGAAACAACCTCTTCAATGTTTTTTTCAATCTTGCCACAACCGACAAGAAACAGAGTTGCAATAAATATGAGCCCTATTTTTTTATAAAATTTTATTTTGTTAATGTGTTTATTCATATACTTCAACCTTTTACTTTTATTCTTTTTCCTTTACAGGACTTACGATGACTTCGGGTGCTAATGTTTCCACTTCGTATTCTTCTTCGAATAATCCTGAAGATTCTCGGAATGTATTATACAGCTCCGTCACAATTACTTTAATGACCGCGTAGCCTGGAACCCCTATGATAACTCCTGATAAGCCGAATAAGCGTCCGGCACCGAGTAATACTAATAGGATTGTTACTGGATGTATTTTTAAATTGTTTCCTAATATTTGTGGTGATACAAATCGTCCTTCAAGCAATTGCTCGATGGCCACCACAATTAATACTTTGATAAACATGAACGGCGAGATTAATAGTCCGATAATTAATGCCGGTACAACCGCCATTATAGAACCCAAATACGGAATAATATTAAATATACCCGCAATCACAGAAAGTGATATTGCATAATCTAAACCGATGATTGAATAACCAATCGCAAAGATTATTCCTACTACGATCGCCACTAATATTTGTCCTCGAATATACTGGGAGATTTGGTGATTCGATTTCAATAAAATTCGCCCTACTTTTGGTCGGTATTTATCAGGCACATGATATAAGATATATTGCGGAATTTTATAGCCTTCCAGCAATAAATAATATAGTAACACTGGCATTGTTATTAATCCTGTTACTACTTGTGCCACCGTTCCAATTACACTTCCTAGACCGCCAAAGGTAGATGTAATAATCGTATTCAACTGATCTGTGATACTATTCCAATCAATATTGGCAAAATATTCAGTAATCTTCGGGTCAATTAAACCACTTTCAAGATCGATAGGTAAAGACTCGATTGTTTCCATTAATGATGCTTGATAATTGGGTATATTCGCAACGAATGTCGTCGCTTGTTCTCTTAGCAATGGTATTAAAGTAGAAATACCCCAACTAATTAATGCAATAATAATGATAAAAATAATCCAAATCGAAATATTTCTTGATACACCTCTTTGAATTAATCGCGCAACAAATGGCGAAAATAAATAATATAAAATCCCCGCTGCTACAATTGGAAAGGCAACTAAATTTACAAAAGTGACGATTGGTTTAAATAAGTAAGCGACACGTGTAAATATTAAAAGAATTAATAAAATTAACAGTGTATTGAATAAGAATATTACAAATTGGTTGTTCAGAAATTGACTCACAAACCAACTTTCTTTACGCTTTTCGTTCCGTTTATTATCTGTCATAAAATTCACTCCAATGACTTAAGATAATGATATTTTAACACACTACTAATAAAAAATCTCAAGAATCTAATTCATTCATGATTTTACTCATCTATGCTATACTCTATGTATTAATATACTGGGAGGATATCAAATGACTCAAACATTTATTTTAGGTGGCTATACAAAACGCGACAACAAAGGAATTCATCAAGTTGAATTCGATGTTAAGGAAGGTGCTTTTTCAGAAACAAATTTAATTAGCGAATTAAACGGGCCAACTTTTGTGGCTTTATCTAAAGCTAAGGATTTACTTTTTGCCATTCATAAAGAAAATGACCAAGGTGGAATCGTAGCTTTCAAAAAGAACGAACAAGGTACTTGGGACAAGGTAGCTAGTGGTTTTGGTGATAACGGTAGTGGTTGTCATGTAAGTTACCGCGAAAGTAGTCAAACTATTTATGTATCTAACTACCATGCAGGAGTGATTGATGTATTCAAATTAGACGGCGAAGAACTAGATGTGATTCAAACCGTTGAACATTCTGGTTCAAGTGTTCATGAAAACCAAGATTCTTCTCACGTTCACTTTGCTGGTTTTAATGATTCACAAAACTTACTATTTGTTTGTGATTTAGGTACAGATTTTGTTACAACTTACGATATTGCAGATGATGGTACTTTATCTCCTTCTAGCGAGATTAAATTGACACCTGGAACGGGGCCACGTCATTTAGTATTACATCCAACAGAACCTTACGCATATATTATTGGTGAGTTAGCAAACACAACTACGGTTGTGTCATTAGACGCCGCAGGTAAGATGGCTGCCGTTGATACGCAACTGAATATTCCTGAAGAACACGTTGAAAAATCAGCCGGCGCTGCAATCCGTATTACGAATGACGGCCGCTTCCTATATGTTTCAACTCGTTTCCATAATGTATTAACAGTCTATGAAATTTCTAAAGATGGTGGAGCACTAACGAAGATTCAAGAAATCGATACGAATGGTGAAATACCTCGTGATTTCAATCTTGATGAAACAGAAAAATTCGTTCTGGTTGCTCACCAAGATACAGATCATATTTCTGTCTTTGACCGTAACGCTGAGACAGGTCAATTAACATTTATCCAAAATGATACACAAGCACCTGAGTGTGTGTGCATCGCCTCAGCTTAATTAACAATATATTGCAATCAAAGCCAAACGATTTCAGTTTGGCTTTTTTATTCTTATTTTCCCTTGAAGAAAACGCTTAAATTCGATTTTATCATGGATACTATACTTTTTTAGTGAATTTACGTTATAATAGATTGAATAAATTTCTAGAGAGGATAGGAAACATGGATCAAATGATTGATATTATTGAACTTATAAAAATTTTTGTCCTAAGTGTGGTACAAGGGATTACAGAGTGGCTACCGATAAGTAGTACGGGACATATGATTATCTTAGAAGATTTAATTCCTTTGAATTTATCTTCAGAATTCGTTGAGGTCTTTTTAGTACTTGTACAATTAGGCTCTATTTTCGCAGTAATTTTACTTTACTTTAATAAATTAAACCCTTTTTCACCAAAGAAAACTTCAGTGGAACGTAAGGATACTTGGATTCTTTGGTTTAAAGTGGCTTTCGCAAGTATACCAGTTGCAATCTTCGGCTTTGCTTTAAAAGATTATATGGATGAATACTTTTATAATCCTATTGTTGTTGCTATTGCACTGATTGTGTACGGGGTTATCTTTATTTGGATTGAACGCACAGGCGAATCAAAACATGCAGCTACAGTAACTGATTTTAATTCTTTATCTTTTGCAACAGCCTTTAAAATTGGAATCTTCCAAGCATTGTCTATCATCCCTGGTACATCTCGTTCAGGTTCTACAATAATTGGTGGGTTATTAGTTGGAACATCTCGCCACATTGCAACAGAGTTCTCATTCTTCTTAAGTATTCCAGCGATGTTCGGTGCAAGTTTAGTTAAACTTCTAGACTTAGGTTTTTCATTTACGACAGTTGAATGGATTTATTTATTATTCGGAATGTTCATTGCGTTTATTGTTTCCGTATTTGCAATTAAATTCTTACTGAACTACTTGAAACGTAATGACTTTACTGGCTTTGGTAAATACCGTATCGTCTTAGGTGCGATCATTATACTTTACTCACTGTTCCAGTTTTAATATTTAATTTATAGACCCAGTTGATTGTTTTAATGGCAATCAACTGGGTCTTTTTTTGTAAAACTTGACCTTAAGGGGCGTCGTGAGGAGGCGCGATGGTTCTGAAATCCGAATGCGGGCCGTCGTGATGGAGCTCGATGGACCGCAAGCTAAAATTCGGAGTGTCGTGCCAGCACACAATGGACCGCAAACTAAAATGCGGAGTGTCGTGCCGGTTCACAATGCCCCATCCCATCCAAATCCCAAATCAAAATAACCGAAAACCATATCTAAGCACTCGACTCAGTTATGATTTTCGGTTATTTAACTTAATCTAATTATCCCATAGCATTTTCTTTAGTGATTTCTGTAATGCCACCCATGTAAGGAACAAGTACTTCAGGAATCTTCACAGATCCATCTGCTTGTTGGTAGTTTTCTAGAATTGCTACGACTGTACGTCCTACTGCTAATCCTGAACCGTTTAAAGTATGAACATGTTCTACTTTTTCGTATTCATTACGGTAGCGGATTTTTGCACGGCGAGCTTGGAAAGCTTCTGTGTTTGAACATGAACTAATTTCACGGTAAGTATCTTGAGCTGGAATCCATGCTTCAATATCATAAGTTTTAGCAGCAGAGAATCCCATATCACCTGTTGATAATATAATTGTGCGGTATGGAATTTTTAATGCTTCTAAGATACCTTCAGCATCTTTAGTCATACTTTCTAATTCTGCATAAGATTCATCCGGACGAGCAAGTTTAACTAACTCAACTTTGTGGAATTGGTGCATACGGATTAATCCACGCGTATCACGACCAGCGCTTCCTGCTTCTGATCTAAATGATGGTGAAAATGCTGTAAAGTGTACAGGTAATTGATCTAATGCAAGAATTTCATCAGCATAGTAGTTCGTTAATGGAACTTCAGCCGTTGGAATTAAAGTTAAATTACGGTCCCCTTCTAACTCAAATACATCTTCTTTAAATTTAGGGAATTGCCCTGTTCCGAACATTGCTTTTTCATTTACCATGTAAGGTGTGATCATTTCGCGGTAGCCATTTTTCCCGTGAGTATCTAACATAAAGTTATAAACAGCACGCTCTAAACGAGCTCCTAGGCCTACATAGTATACGAAACGCGCACCGGCAACTTTTGCTCCACGTTCAAAATCTAAGATACCTAAGTTTTCAGCAATATCCCAGTGATTTAATGCTTTAAAATCAAATTCTGAAATTTCTCCCCAACGGCGGATTTCAACATTATCGTCTTCATCTTCACCAACTGGCACATCTTCATTTGGGATGTTAGGTAATGTGAATTCAATATTATTTAAGTCAGTTTGAATCGCGACTAACTTGTCATCCATCGCTTTAATTTCTTTACCGATTTCTTGCATTGCTTTGATTTGCTCATCCACATTTTCTTTGTTGCGTTTTAGCTGAGCAATTTTTTCAGTTGTTTCGTTACGTGTTTGCTTCGCTTCCTCAGTTTGAGCAATTAATTCTCTTCTTTGCGCGTCTAAGTCGCGGTAATTTTCTAATAACTCACGCTCCACACCTCGGGTGGCAAGTTTTTCTGCGACAAATTCAAAGTCATCTCTTAACATTTTACGATCTAACATATTGTTTCCTCCTGTGATTTTAAATATTCATTAAATTAAACATAGCCATAAAAAAGAACCTTCCGTCCCTGAATAATTCATGGGACGAAAGGTTCTCATTCGCGGTGCCACCCAAGTTCAAATAAACCCAATAATAGTGAGTTTACTTGCTCTTAAATTCAATAACGGTGAGGCCGGCACTACTTAATCGCGCTTTCGTAGGCTGAATAAAACGTGGATTCTTTGATTAAACTGAGTGATTCTCACCAACCATCACTTCTCTTAACAATTATCTCAAATACTATTCGTTTCTCATTTAATCATATTATAAATTATCCCGCCATAAAGTCAAGCAATCCTACCAATTCAAGTCTTTCGCTTTGTCAGTATCGTCATAATGATGAATTGCCTCTAGCTCTTGCCATTGTTGTTGGCGTAAAGCTTCAAATATAACGATATTAGCAGTGTTTGATAAGTTAAGTGACCGTACATGTTCGTCATTCATTGGAATTCGCAAACTGTTATTTTTATGCGCTTCCATCAATTCAATCGGAAGGCCCGTTGTTTCTTTTCCAAATAGGAAGAATTGCTCATTACTTTCATTTTGAGCCAAGTCTGCCTCAGAATAAATTTGAGGTGCAAATTTAGTAATTAAATACAGTTTACGTTCACCAACGTATGAAAGAAATGCCTCTAAATTATCATGCTCGACAATATCAACATTATGCCAATAATCTAAGCCAGCACGTTTCAACATTTTATCATCGGTTGAAAATCCTAGAGGATGAATTAAATGGAGCGTTGAATTAGTTGCCGCGCAAGTTCTAGAGATGTTCCCTGTATTAGCAGGCATCAATGGTTCAAATAAAGCAATATGATTTTTCAATGGAATCCTCCCTTTCTTCACGTAATTTGGTGAATGTTTAGATAGAAAAAGACACGTATTGAACGTGTCTTTTAATAAAATTATTTGAAGATTACTCTTCTTCTGCTTCTTCTGCTTCTTCTTCAGTTGCACCAATTACTTCTGGTTCAGCTGCTTCTTCATCTGGATCTACGTCTTCTGCTTCTTCAGTAGGAATTGAGATTGAAACGATTGTTTCATCATTTTCCATCATAATTTCTACACCTTCTGGGAGAGCGATATCCGCTACAGTTAAAGTATCACCGATTTCTAAGCCTTTTACATCCACTTCAAAGTATTGAGGGATTGTATCTGGTTTAGTTTCAACAGTAATTTCGTTTTCAACGATTTCAACGATACCTTCTTCAATTGTTTCATCATTAACAACGTATAATGGAATTTCTACCGTTAATGTTTGGTCAGCAGAGATAGCTTCCAAGTCAATTGAGTACATTTCGTCTTTTAACGCTGCACGTTCATAGTCTTTTAACCATACTTTTTGAGTGCCACCGTTAAAATCTAAATTGAATACCGCGTTAGTACCTTCTTCTTTTAATAAAGCTTCGAAATCACGACGATCTACTAAAAGCGAAGTTGCTTCTACTGTTTTACCGTATAAAGATACAGGCACTTTTCCTTCAGCACGAGCTTTGCGTGAAGCACTTGAGCCAGTTGTTTCTCTAAGTTCTGCTTTTAAGTTCATAATAAAATCTCCTTATCTATAAATAATTTAATGCATTTCAAATAGTAATTTTCGCACATACGTTATAGTATCAAATTTCCCTCTAAAAAGCTAGATAAAACCATATTTTTTTTATACAATAAGTAAAGATTCATTGCTTTGCAATAGAGAGGTAGGTCCCATGAGAAAAATATTAAGCTACTTTAAACCCTTTGATTATGTATTTATTATCGTGTCAATCATCATTTCTTTTATTCCAAATGTCATTACGAATGCTCATCTCAATGATTCAGAAGATGCCGTTGCGATAGTGAAAATCCACGGTGAAGTTGTAGATGAGTTCCAATTATCAGAAGGATTAGAAGTCGAAAAGACATATTATCCAAACGATAACCAGTACAATATTATCGAAATCAATAATAACCAAGCTCGTATTAAAGAAGATAATAGTCCTGATCAAGTTGGCGTTAGAACAGGTTGGATTGAAAGACCAGGGCAAACTGCGATTTGTCTCCCCCACGGGCTCGTGTTAGAGATTACCGGCAAAATGGCTGATGATGAATTGATACTACCCTTGTAAATAACTAATCATAAAATGGAGGTTTTATAATGTCAGCAGCCAAATTTAAACCCACAGGTGAAGATGTCGTCGAATTTATTGAGTCGATTGATTCAAAACAAAAACAAATTGATTCATTTTTTTTATTAGATTTATTTAAAGAAGTGACTGGTTTTGAACCTCAAATGTGGTATCCAAATATTATCGGTTTTGGAACTTACCATTATGTCTACAATTCTGGTCGTGAAGGTGATACATCTTATTTAGCCTTTTCCCCTAGAAAAGCCAAATTTAGTTTGTACCTTGCTACCGAATTTAAAGACAAAGATAAATTATTAGCGCAACTTGGAAAACACACCACTGGTAAAATGTGTATTTACGTAAATAAATTAGCTGATATTGATTTAGATGTCTTAAAAACAATGTTAGAAAACTCAATGGAACACACTTTAAGTAAATATCCTAAATAAAAAAGCAGCCTCGATTTTCAATAAAATCGAGGCTGTCTTTATACTAACAATAAAACAAATAGAGCAATGACATACATACTTAAAAACAATATAAAACTCTGAATAGCTTCTTTAAAGGCAATTGGCTGTGGAATTCTTTCCGTATATCTCATCACACCTTGATAATGCACATAGCCAACGGCTAAAGTAACAATCGTCCACCAAGGGAATATACCGGTAATAATATAAGTCAACCACACAATCCATGGTAAGAAGCTAAGCAACTGATACAAGCGAATCGCGTTCGGTCTACCAATATAGTAAACTAACGTCCGTCGTTCGTTTTGAATATCTGTATCCAAATCTCGGGTGTTATTGGCAAGCATAATATTCGCTATTAAAAGTATTTGTGGCAAGCTGAACCAAAATATCTTAAGAATATCAAACCAACCGATATTCAATACTAAATTAGTCCAAGTCCATTCACTTGAAAGCAGTACTTCATAGCGGGTCATGAATACCGCCAGAAAAGTGATACCGAATCCCATCGTTAAACTTGAGAAAATCTCCCCGTATGGTGTACGTGAAATTGGTAACGGTCCAAATGTGTAAATTATTCCAATAAAATATAACAAAGCTCCGATCAATAAGAGCATTGGATCTGTTAACCAAACGAGATATAAACTAAGTATCAGCGAAATAGCTAAAAGGATAAATACAATGATGACCATTGTCCGGTAATTTAATTTGTATTTACCAATCACATTCTGCTCTTCCTTATAGTTATTATCTAAGGCTTTGTGATAATCCAATGTATTATTAATCGCTGTTACCGTCATATCAAAACAAGTCGCAGCTAGGAAAAATATAACTGAATTCAACCAATTAAATTCTTTGAAATAGTAACCTGTCCATAAAAAACCAACCATCATTGGAAAAAAACTTGCTATTTTTGTTCGAATTTCGACAAATTCTAAAAACATTTTTAAATTTATTTTATTCATCAGCGATGTAATACTCCTCATTCGTTAAATTAAAACTATCTTGAATACCAGCAGAAAGATGTACTCCACCTTCCTTATCGACATAAGCCACTTCAAACCCATCTTTTGAATTTATAAACTCGATACCTTCTTCAATCTCCATTAAGAATAAGGCTGTCGAATAAGAGTCACCATCAAAAGAGGTTGGTGCAAAGACAGTTACACCTGAAATCTCATTATCTAAAGGATAGCCTGTTCTAGGATCCATAATGTGATGGTATTTTGTGCCGTCCACTTCTAAATATCTTTCGTAGATACCACTTGTAACAATGGCTGCATTTATGACACGTTGAGTCCCAACTATTTCACCACGCACTTCATCAGGGTCTTGAACCCCAACATTCCAACCATCTTCATTGGATGGTGATGTCCCCATAACAACGACATTCCCTCCAAGGTTAATGATGGCTGTTGTAATATTGTTTTCCTCAAAGATCTCAACAATGCCACTACCAATATATCCCTTAGAAATACCACCTAACTCCAGTGACATGCCTTCTTCTTCAAGCATGACCGTCATATTCTCTTCATCAATGCTAATCTTTTCATAATCGATTAGATTAACTGCTTCAGTTATTTCAGAATCTTCTGGAACACGCGCATCATCACTTCCGATTTGCCATAAATCTGTGAGAACTCCAATTGAGATATCAAAGAGCCCATCACTCTCTTGGGCAATTTGAATTGAACGTTTAATGATTTCCATTGTTTCAGGTTGTACTTCAACCGGCTCAATCCCAGCATTCTCATTGATTCTATATACGTCAGATCCTTCAACGTTTGTGGAAAGGAGTGTTTCCATCTCCGCCATATAATCAATCGCTTCTTGCATCACATCTTCGACGCCTTCATGATAGACTTGCATTTGAACAACCGTATGTAACATCGTCTCCGTTATGGTTGTAGGTTCTTTAACAATCGGGAGCCCATTTTCATTTACTTCTGTCGTAGTTGTCGGACTTGCCCCTGATATAACCACTTCTGGCTCATCATCACTTGCACAACCAAATAAGATGATTGCTGTAACAAATAAGGCCACTTTTTTCATTGCATTTTTCATTAAATATGCTCCTAGCTATTCTAATTCGTAATACTTATTATACTATTCTTATAGCTTCTATAAAAGTGAAAAAGTGAGCTAATTGTATAAATTAGCTCACTTATGACATATTTTCTATTTAATTATTTTGGCTTATTCTTCAGATGATTCTTCTTCAGATGATTCTTCTTCAGTTGATTCTTCAGACTCTACTTGAGATGATTCTTCCGAAGTTTCTTCTGATGTTGACTCTTCGCTTGATTCTTCAGATGACTCTTCAGATTCTTCACTAGACTCTTCAGATTCTTCACTAGACTCTTCTGCATCAGCTGTTAAACTTGCTAATTTAGCATCATTTGTAGCTTGAGTTGCTAAAGCGATGAATGTTGTAGAAAGTTCTTCTTGACCTTCTACCGGCTCAACACCTTCAACATTTCCAGCTTCTACTAAAGCAGCTGCTAATTCATCAGCAACGTCTTGATCTTCAGCTTCAAATATTGCGTCAGTAATTTCGCCACCCTCAACAGTAATTGTTAAGTCTTCAGCTGTATATTCACCGTCTGCTAATTCTAGTTCATCAACATTAACTTCTTCAGTGTTGCCTTGTGCAGCTAACTCTAATAATACTTGCGAAGTGAATTGGAATGAAGTTGATGTTGAAGTTGCACCTGAAACAACATCTACGTCTGCTGATTGTGATTCAACTAATGCATCATTTAATTCTTGAGTTGCATCTGCCGATGATACGCCAGCTACTTCTTCCATTTGAGTATTGTACTCTTCATCTTCTGATTTTAAGTCTCCGTCTTCATTTTCGTAATCAAAGTTTGAATCAGTAATTTCTCCATCTGCAACAGTGATCGTATGAGTTACAGCCCAACCACGTTCGTCTGGGTTACCTACAACTGAGTATTCACCGTCTGTTAATGCACCAGCTTCTGCTGATTCGTCAGTTCCTACTACTGCAGCATCGTCAGCTGATTCTTCTGAATCTGCTGATGATTCTTCGTCAGTTGACCCTTCCGATTCTTCTGATGTTTCTTCTTCAGCTGACTCTTCTGATTCTTCTGATGTTTCTTCTTCAGTTGACTCTTCCGATTCTTCTGATGTTTCTTCTTCAGTTGACTCTTCCGATTCTTCTGATGTTTCTTCTTCAGTTGACTCTTCCGATTCTTCTGATGTTTCTTCTTCAGTTGACTCTTCTGATTCTTCTGATGTTTCTTCTTCAGTTGACTCTTCTGATTCTTCTGACTCTTCAGTTGTTTCTTCCGATTCTACTTCTTCTTCGACAACAGTTGATACTTCAGATTCTACGCTTTCTGGTGCTTCTTCTTCAGCGCCACAGGCAGCTAATATAAACATTGATCCTAATAATAGAGTACCCTTTAATAAATTCTTTTTCATTAATGTCATCTCCTTTTTTTGGTAAGTGTTTACCTTCGTGATACAAAGGCAAAATTACTTAAACTTAGTTTATAATAGAATCATTTATTTGTCTAGTAATGACTCTGGTGTTAGTACTGTCGATTAGATATTAGTAAGATTATTTTCTTGATTTGTGCTTTATACTCAGAATCACTTATTCTATCTAGATAAAATAAGGCTTTTTCAATATATCGTTCAATGAGTACTTCGGTGTCGTGAAAAGCGCCGGTTTCTTTCATCATTAATGACAACTTATCTAATGATGCTTCGTCCCACTCAACCGTTTCATTTACATAACGTCTTACCGAGTCACTCTTCTCCATCGCAAGTAGTAATGGCGCCGTGTAATTTCCATTTGGAACATCTTGCATACTTGGTTTTCCGGAAGTGCCTGCCGGGACTAAAAAATCAATTAAATCATCTTGTAATTGAAAAGCAATACCTAAATAGGTTCCAAGTAATCTTACATTTTGTGCTTTTCGGATGTCATTATTTGCTAGATAGTAGCCACCTGAAGCTGACAGTCCGAATAACATGGCTGTCTTTCCTCTTATTTGACGAATATAATCAATCATTGTCATCTCTTTATTAAAGGTATTAGCTAGTTGACGCAATTCACCACTCATAATATTTTCTAAAATCCACTTATTGCGGTTTTGGAACTGAACTTCATCAATTAAATCAGATACTAAACGGCCACTGTAGCTAAAGAGATAATCACCTGCATAAACCGCGATTTTATTACTTTGTGCTATGTGCATCGCTTCAATACCACGTCTTAAATCGGCGCTATCAATCACATCATCATGAATCAACGTTGCTAAATGCAGTAACTCAATCGCTGCCGCATATGTAATTATTTTTTTGTTCATACTGCCGTTTTCCATATAGAAAAACATCAAAGATAAACCTGCACGTAGATATTTACCTGGCGCATCAATGTATTCTTGTATCTTAGCTTCTATTTCGGGTATGCGAATAGAAATACCTTTACGCATGGTTTGTTTAGTTTCTTTTAAGGCTTTTTCTATCTCAGGATACTCACGCCAAATCTCATGTATCAATGTTTTTTTCTCCCATCTATAAACATTATAAAAATATAAAAAACCAGGATTTAACGAAGATAGGTCTACTTTCTATCCGTTAAAATCCTAGCTTTCGATTTAAAATAATCTATTCTTTTATCCTATATTATCTGTGTAGATATGCTTAGGTTTCCCCCATATCCAACCATCGAATAGTTTACCTAACCATGGCATTACATAGTAGTCTAATCCAAATGCTCGACCTGCCCCCATCATTAAAGCAATTGCAGCTGGGATGAACCACATGTTAACCCATACAAACATTCCTGATAAGCAGAACATTGCTACTAAGACAACAGTTAAACCACTTACTAGGAATGTGAATAATCCAGCAATTAAAGCTAAACCAATTCCTAATTCTACTAATGACATCATTTTTTGCATGAATAATGCAACATCTTGATTTGGCATCATGAATTCCATAATTGATGCGAACCAACCTGGCATTTCATCAAAGACTAACATTGGCTCTTCACCGTAAACATAGTTTAAACTAAAGATTTGTTCTGCCACTTCAACAACTTCTTCTGTTTCAGTTGCTGACGCTGCACTTGTTACTTCTTCTTGTAACCAAGGGAACGGGAAGACAACTTCATCTTCAAACCAAGATTGACCACCAAACATACCAAATGTTTTCTTCAACCCTTCAACTAACCACATAGCTCCATAGAAGAGACGTAATGGCACTGACCATAAAATATTACCATGAGCAGATAAGTGACCACGGAAAATATTACGTTTGTGTTTGATTGTAAAGAATTCGTGACGAACATACAACCATGCATAGTAGAAACTTCCAATACTTAAGAAGTAAATCACGTTAGCTGCATGTTTAATGAACATGGCGATAAAGCCTTGAACACTGTATTTATCATAGAGATAAGCTACACCATAAGTTGATCCAATAGATACCATGTTACCATCATATTTACCTTCGAATTCTTCTTTTTCAGTACCACTAATTTCTGAAATGATTGATGTTGCTGCAACATCACCTGTTAACTCTGCCGCTTGAACGATTTGAGGTGTAGGCATGTTGTTGTTTGTTGGATCTTCATAATAAACTAAATCTCCAGCTACGAATACATTGTCGTATCCTTTTGCTTGCATGTATTGGTCTGCTACTAAACGACCAGCACGTGCTTGTTCAACACCCCATTCACTAGCATCAGTATTCGCTTTAATACCTGCAGTCCAAATTGAAGTATATGTAGCAATTTTCTTACCTGAAGCAAGTTCAATATGATCTTCCGCGATTTTAGCAATTCCATCACCTAAAGTAATATCAATGCCTTTTTTACGCATATATTTCATAGCGCGCTCTTGTTCTTTTTCTGTAACAGTATTTAAAATCTTTGGAGCAGCTTCTACTAAATGGAATGAGATTTCATCTGGATTTAATTTGTGTTCTTCAGCTAAGATTGGTAACCAT
The DNA here is from genome assembly GCF_045528545.1 of Ruoffia sp. FAM 26254. Classification (NCBI taxonomy): domain Bacteria; kingdom Bacillati; phylum Bacillota; class Bacilli; order Lactobacillales; family Aerococcaceae; genus Ruoffia; species Ruoffia sp. FAM 26254. The sequence goes on along the minus strand of NZ_JBGQQY010000010.1, from coordinate 10,949 downwards.
TCAACTAATTCACCAATCATCTCAACACCAGTAAAACCTCCACCACATACTAAGAATGATAGCAATGCACGACGTTTAACTGGGTCGTGTTCACGCGCAGCTTTATAAACCATATCAATAATATGTTCACGAACGCGTTCTGCATCTTCCATTGACCATAATGTGAATCCATTCTCTTTCACTCCGTCGATACCAAAATCATTTGGCTCAGCACCAACAGCTAATACTAAATAATCAAATTTATAATTGCTTTGTTCTCCAATAACAACATTGTTATCGTGATCAATTTCAGATACATTATCTGTTACTAATTTTACGTTGTTCAAACGATGGAAAATACGACGTAAATCATATTTAATTGCATCTGGTTCTAAACGTCCACCCGCAATTTCATGTAATTCAGTCATATATGTTAAATATGAATGACGGTCAACTAATGTAATATTGACAGTTTTGTCTTTTTTATATTTCTTACCTAATTTTCTTGCCGCTGCAACACCGGCAAAGCCAGCACCTACAATTACTATTTCTTTTGCCAATTATATTCACTTCCTATCAAATAATTTCGTTCATAGTATACCGCTAGTATTACGTTTTTACAATGTGTTTTTTACTTTAATATTTTTTTCACAAGTAATTTCGTTGTTTATCCCATAGGAACAAAACTACTAGCTCGCCATTTCACATATTATTTTTTTTATTGTATTTATAATATCAAGTGATCGATGCTATCTAAATACGAATTTTATACTAATTCAATGATTAAAAATGGTGTTTATTTTTTCACAAACACTTTTTTTGAATCACATGAATCTCGGCTTGTAGCTGAATTCACATATACAAACAATAAAATGCCGCTGTACATCAATGAGTGATATACAGTGGCGTTTGTAAGTGATTATTTATTATTTTTAACTGATTTTGGTAATATTAGTGTGGCTTCAGGATAAGTAAAACGGGAATCTTTGCGATATAGACCTCTGAAATTTTCAACGATTGCTTTTTGTGCGACATCTTTACCTTGAGTGATTCTTGAAATTATTGTTTGTGTCATTTCATAGCCTCCTGATTATGTATGTTCTTTTACCTTATCTAATTTAACATACTCATCAAATGACTTTCTTTAAAGTTCCCTAAGAAATCGCTAGTCTTTTCATGAGTTTATCTTTAACTAAATGTGAAGTTCTCACGAATAATAAGTAATTGCTCATTCATTCTCAAAAAAAGACAACCGATTTAATAATCAGCTGTCTATTATATGTTATAAATTATTCTGCAGACTCTTCAGTAGTCTCTTCAGTCGTTTCTTCTGCTGATTCTTCTGTTGTTTCCTCAGCTGTTTCTTCTGAAGTTTCTTCCGTAGATTCTTCAGTTGTCTCCTCAGTTGATTCTTCTTCTGTTGCTGCTTCATTGTTTGCATTTGCAAGATCAATTAAGTCTTGAACAGCGTTTTGTAAGTCTTCGTCATGAATTTCATATCCAGTATCTTGGAGTAATTGACCTATCACTCCATAAGCGAATTGGCTATCAGCAAAGCGTGAAGTAACGTATTGTTCTTCAACATCTTCACGAACATCTTCTAATGGTTGTTTTTCACCATTATTGATTGTGCGAATAACGTGGAAACCGTATTGTGATTCTACAGGCGTTTCTGTCATTTTACCGTTCTCTGAGTTTATTACTGCTTCTTCAAATTCTGGAACCATTTGTCCGGCCGGGAATGGTTGTAATAATCCACCGTTTTGTGCAGTTGAATCTAATGACACTTCTTGTGCTACTGCATCAAATTCTTCGCCATTATTAATGCGTTCAATCACATCTAAGGCTTCTTCTTCTGTTTCAACTAAGATATGTTGAGCTTCCATTAAAGGTGAATATTCATTTTCATAGTAGTTTGTAATAGCTTCATCTGACATGTCTATTTGGCTTTCTACAACTTCTTGGAACATATTTCTTACAAAGATTTGGTAAGTATATGTTTCGATATCACTTAAGCCTTGGTATGCTAATAATTGTTGGAAAACTTCTTCCCCACCCGCTTCGTCGATCTGAGCTTGGACTTCTTCTTCCGCTGCAGTTCTTAGTGCTTCAGCATCCGATACATTTTGTTCTAAGACAGTTTCTAGAATGATTGTTCTCAATGTTGTATCACCAGCGATAGCTTTCATTGATTCATATAATTCCTCTTTAGTAATATCCTCGCCACCTACAGTTGCAATGACCTCACCTGCTGATTCTTCTTGTGCCATTACTGAGGCAATACTACCTAGTCCTGAAAGTAATAATGTTGATGTTAAAGCAACTAATGATACTTTTTTTAGCGTTTTTTTCATAAAGTTTTTGGCTCCTAACTATTTTTAAATATGTTACAAATATATCATACTTTATCTATTTGAACTCCATGTTAATATATTAATCTAGGAAAATTCAAACAAATTGATTTAAGTTCATTTAAATTAATTAATTATTAAGATTAATTTCTTCTACTTGTTCTTCAATATCTTCGTTTAAATCCTCGATATGACGTTGAATCCGATTAATTCTTGGCGTGGTTTCTTCTTCGAAATGTTGTAACGATGTTTGAATACCATCTGTCGCAGTTTTAACACTATCCATGCCTTCTTGAGTTAATTTCTGCACTGACATTCTTAAATTGTCTACTTTATAACGAACATCATTCACATCATCCGTTGTCGTATCAATAAAGTGCTTCAAATCTTCACGCGTTTCTTTACCGCTCTTGGGCGCATTCATTAACCCTGCTAGTCCTCCAAAGAAAGCTCCCCAAAATAATCCTGATTTAAATCCAACCATATAAATACACCTCTTTAATTTTCTTTGATTTGTGACGCAATTAATGCTGCTCTTTCATTGAACTCTTCTTGTGTATAGCTGTCTTGATTATTACTAAACTCGATAGCGAATTTATCATCTTCAGTGTAACGTGGTAATAGGTGCCAATGAGTATGGAAAACGGATTGATATGCTAACTCACCATTATTATTTACGATATTCATTCCTTTAACATCAGGAAATGCTTCTTTTATTGCATTTGCAATTTTAGGTAAGCGTTTCGCGACTGCTACCGCAACGTCTTCATCATATTCAAAGATGTTCTCAACGTGTTTTTTTGGTACTACTAAAGTATGCCCTGGAGTTACTTGCGTCATATCTAAGAATGCAAATACTTCATTGTCTTCATATACCTTCGCTGAAGGTATATCACCATCTATAATCTTACAGAAAATACAATCTTTCATCTTTATCTTCCTCTCATGTAATTCTTATCTTGTTTATCATACTAGATTTTATCGGAATTACAAAAAAATAACTAGGTAATTGGAGATCAATTTCACAAATAATTCATAAAACCGAATATAATTAGTAAATTCTTCAATCTTTATTCCCCGAAATCTTTACACACATATAGTTTTGATGTGCTATACTTTTATTACACAAGAAGTAAATGGAAAGTAGGTGGCAATTTTGCGCGTCAGTTTTAATTTGAATATGCGTAAGTTTATAACTTTTGTTCTATCAATCATGTTTTTAAGCATTAGTAATGGACAGGTTATTCAAGCCCAAGAAAATAATATAAATGATTCCCAACAAGATGAATTGCCTGACTCTTCTGAGGATCAAGAAATAAATGACAATGTAGATGATGAAAGTATGAGCCAACAGATAAGCATTTCTTTTGAGGAATTTGTTCCTTATGCAAATTTTATAAATTATCAATATCAAGGTGATCAAGTTTACTTTGATGCCCAAGATATTATTATGGAATATTCGCCTGATAGTAACGGAATTTTTCAAGTGACGTCATTTTCTGGCCAAGAAGCTATCGCTTATGTGTATCAAATCCGTGATACAGGCTTTTATGAACTCGCTTCTTTCAATGATTATTATGTTGTAGACGATTTACGTTACTCACCAGAAGCAAGTGATAATGATGAATCGCTCATTTTACCGAGTGATTTAACTATTGGATCAAGCTTTTCAAGTGGATACAACAAAGAAAAAAGACGCAAGGTATCCGAATTAATAAGTTCATATGATGTAGGTGGCCAAACCTTTAATGATGTTCTTCGTATTGAAGAACAGGCGCAAGAAGATAGTGGTTCTGTTACTTATAATTACTACTTTGCCCCAACTGTCGGTATTATTGTAATTGAACGAACTGCTTCAGATGGTACAACGCAACGTGTCTTACAATTAATTTCTGCACAAGGTTCAAGTCAATAAGCAAAATACCTTCTAACGATGAGTACTTTTTCAAGTAGCTTCGTTAGAAGGTATTTTTTATTTATGATTTGATAACCAATTTTTTTGGTCTGTATTTGCGACGTGTTCTTTATGATACATCTGAAGAACTGAGATACGCTCGAGTAAAAAATTCCCAAGGAAGCCGACAACAAAGCCAGCTAAAATCCCAGAAATTGATAAAACCGGAAGATAATTCATCACGGAGAACGATCTTGCAAATAAGGCTGCTACACTTAGTTGTCCAATGTTGTGCATTACCCCTCCGAGAACAGAAATCCCAATAATACTCACCTTATTAGGTCCTAGTTTTTTCGACCATAACATTGCAAAGTAACTTAACAATCCCCCCGATAAACTATAAAAAAACGTTGACATATTACCACCAATTAAAGCAGTGAGTACAGTTCGAATTAACACGACTTGAATACTTTTTGAAAAAGGCAGTGTGAATATAGCAATCACAGATATTAAATTCGCTAAACCTAATTTAGCTCCAGGAGCAAAGGAAAGAGGTGAAGGGATCGCTCCTTCAAGAATACTTATAACTACTGCCTGTGCAGCTAGCATGGCAATGTACACCATAATTTGATAACGACTTCGTCTCATCTCATTCCTCCATTAAACAACTTATCTATATACTTCCAATTATCTCTCATAACTATTCTCACAGTATACACGTATTTATTTATATTGTTAACCGTTCATGCAAAAATAAAACAAAAGATACTTAACAATTGAATAAAATGAATTGTTAAGTATCTTATTAATTTAAACGCCGCCAGAGGGAATCGAACCCCCATCCTAAGAACCGGAATCTTATGTGATATCCATTACACTATGGCGGCTTAACTTCTCTATTATAGCCATCTTTAGGTTATATTTCAAGATACAAAAAAAGAAGCAGCGCCGTCGCACTACTTCTTTCAAAGATATTCCTTATTAAGACTATAAAGCTTTTATGACGGCATCAGTAAAGCCTATAGTAGTCATCTCTCCACCTAAATCTTTAGTAAAGTTATTTGAATCACTTAAGACGGTGTCTAATGCGTTTCTTAGGCGATTTGACGCATCTTTTTGCTCAATATGATCTAGCATCTGGCAAACCCCCAAGAGTATCGCTGTGGGGTTTGCTAGGCCTTTGCCTGCAATATCAGGGGCTGAACCATGTACTGCTTCAGAAATTGAAATATCTTCGCCAATATTTGCTCCAGGTACTAAGCCTAAACCACCTACTAAACCTGCCATTAAATCAGACAGAATATCACCATAGAGGTTCTCAGTAACTATAACATCAAACTGCTTAGGATTAATGACTAATTGCATCGCCATATTATCGACTAAAATTTCTTTGAATTCTATGGATGGGTACTCTTCAGCTACGCCTCGGGCAACATCTAGGAACAATCCATCTGTCAGCTTCATAATATTTGCTTTTGTCACAACTGTCACACTTTGACGATCATTCGCTTTTGCATATTCAAAGGCTTCGCGTACAATTCGTTCTGATGCGGATCGTGTGATGATCTTAATGCTATGAGCTTCATCATCTGAAATTTGCTTTTCGACACCTGCGTATAAATCCTCTGTGTTCTCTCTAAAGAGAATTAAGTCTAAATCTTTGGTTAAAGATGGGATGGTTCCTAAACTTTTTACAGGACGAATATTCGCGTACAAATCGTATTTCTTACGTAAGGCTACGTTAACACTACGGAAACCTTTTCCGATCGGTGTCATAATGGGTCCTTTTAACACGATCTTATTCTTTTCAATACTTTCATAAACATCATCTGGAATTAATGTACCTTGTTTATTAAAGACAGCTTCACCGCTGCAACAACTTCCCATTCAATTCCAATATCTAGCGCATCTACAATATTCCGTGTACTTTCAGTAATTTCGGGACCAATCCCGTCGCCTGGTATTAATGTAATTTTCACATCAATTGCTCCCTTCATTTTCTAAAATTGATTCTACAAAGATATTGGCATTATCCCTGTAACTGCACCAACTATAACAAAAACAATAAATATTCCTAGTGATACGAGAAGGCCTTTTTTCTGCCAGTCGCCCCACTCCACATTTGTCATACCTAATAATACATAAGCAAAAGGTACTAATGGACTGAATAAGTGGAAAGCTTGTCCCATTAAAGATGCAAAAGTTAACTCTAGGCAGTAAAGCCGTAAGCCGTTCCTGCTTCAGCAAGAATAGGCATCATTCCGTAGTAGAATGCATCATTATGTAAGAAGTATGTACCTGGAGCGGATATAATAGCAACAATGATACCAAAGAAGCCACTTAAGCTTTCTGGAATGATTGAATTCAAACTTGATGCAATCCCATCATCCATTCCAGTTGCTTGTAAAACTCCCATAAATACTCCAGCACCAAATACTGTCATAACAACTTGGTTAGCTTCACTTGCATTATTATCAATACGCTCTTTTTGCAGTGTCAACGACCCGTAGTTTACAAGTAAAGCAATAACTGTACCAACCATAAAAATGATTGCTGATGGAATGACATTGGCGATTAATAACCCTATGGCAACAAATACAGTAATCGCATTGATCCAAACATTCTTAGGTCGACGGATATCAAGCGTCTCTTGATCTTCGATAACCATTAATTTCTCAAGTTCATTATTCGATAGATTCACGACACCTAAACGTTTCCGTTCACCGCGACCAATCACATAAGCTACGATAAACATGTGAATAATTCCAGCAATCATCATTGGTGTTAAACCACGCATAACATCTGCTTCACTTACATTCATTACTGCAATCGCACGCGCTGTTGGTCCACCCCATGGTAGCAAATTAATAATTGAATGTGATGTCATTGTTAATACGGCTAAATCTAACCTCTTCATATTTAGACGTTTGTATATTGGCACAAAAGCCGTACATACAATAATCATTGTCGTGGTTCCATCACCGTTTAATGATACTGCGGCAGTCAATGCGACTGTTGCAATCATCACTTTCAGTGGATTTCCTTTTGCAAAACGAATCATAGCGTTTGAAAGCGGGTCGAATAGACCAGCATCAATCATAATTGTGAACATATATATTGCAAAGAATAGCATGATACCTGTCTGCGCTGTACCTAGTAGACCATCCATTGCAGCCTGTCCAATATCAATATTCCATAAGCCAAATAATTGACCCATAATCGCCCATACTATTGGTAGGAAAACTAAGCCAACGAAAGGAGATATCTTTTTCATCATAATTAGAATCATAAAAACAATTATTAATAAATAACCCATTAAAGCAACCATTTATACACCTCATTATTTTATGTTAATTTTAGATGAACAAAAAGTTATTTAATCATCTTTTTTTAAATATTCATTAAGTATATATAACCCAATTAATTTTGATAAGTTAACTTTTGAAATTTAGTCATAAATTTGTGGTTGGTAAGCGTTATTTTCGCCGTTTATATATATCAATATTGTTTTATCGACGTGAATATATTTTTATGTTCATTTATCTCGAATACAAAAAAGCGATTCGTAATAGAACGCTCAAACGTTCTAGTTACAAATCGCTCTCCTTAGACTTAATCTAATAGTGCTTCAAATTCAGCTAATCTTTGTTCAAATACATCTAAAGTTTGTTCGATATAATCACGTTTTGTCATATCTAAACCAGCAGTCTTCATCGTATCGATGGCATACTGACTTTTACCTGATTTCAAGAAACCTAAATAGCTATTTAATGCTTCTTTATCACCATCAGCAATACGATCTGCAAAGGCAGTTGCTGCAGCAAATCCAGTCGCATATTGGAATACGTAGTAATTCATATAGAAGTGAGGGATACGACTCCACTCATTCTTAATTTCAGAATCAGAATTCACAGATGAACCATAATATTTCGCATTTAATTTTTGATAGTTTTCTGACAGAAACTCAGCTGTTAATGGTTGACCGTTACCATCTTGATCGTGGATAAAGTGTTCAAATTCTGCGAATTGAGTTTGACGGAAGACTGTTCCTTTTAATCCATCTAAGAAATGATTTAGAACATAGCGTTGAATATCTTTATCATCATAAGTTCTCAATAAATAATTCGTTAGTAAGTTTTCATTTGTTGTAGATGCGATTTCTGCTAGGAAAATTGAGTAGCTACCGTATTCGTACGGTTGATTCGCATGGGTTAAGTAACTGTGGGCACTGTGTCCTAATTCATGGACGAGTGTATATAATGAATTTAGGCTATCTTGCCAGTTCATTAGAATATATGGTTTGCTGTCATATGTTCCTGATGAATATGCTCCACTACGTTTCCCTTTATTCTCATAAACATCAATCCATTGCTCGTCAAACGCATTGCGAATGATTTCTAAGTATTCTTCACCTAATGGTTGAAGCGCATTTAAAGTAATTTCTTTTGCCTCTTCATAAGTAAAGGCAATTGGAGGTTCACCCAGTAATGGTGTATACATGTCATACATTTCTAAATCATCGATATTTAACAATGATTTACGTAAGTCTACATAACGATGTAATAAGTTTAATCGAGATTCAACAGTTTCTAATAATGTATCGTAGACAGATTCAGGAATATTATTAGTGAATAAAGCTGCTGCTCTCGCTGATTCAAACCCTCTAACTTTAGCATTGTAATTATGTGTCTTAATTTCAGTTGTTAAAGTTTGAGCTAAAGTATTCTCAAATTGTTGATACACAGAGTAGAACCCTTCAAAAGTATCTTTTCTGACGCGTCTATATGTACTTTCTAATAATTTGCCGTATAGACCATGAGTCAATTGAACGTCATTACCTTCGCTATCTTTCACAGTTGGGAATTGGAAGTCAGCGTTATTTAGGTAGCCGAAGATACGTGTTGCTCCACCAAAAACTTCACTCGCACTGGCTAGTAATAATTCTTGTTCTGGTGGTAAAACGTGTTCGCGATTACGTGCAATATCGTCAATAAACTGATCTAATTCTTTCAGTCTATCATTGTTTGCTGTCATTTCTTCTAGTTTCTCAGCAGGAATAGCAAGTAATTCTGGTCTAAAGAATGACGTCACTTGACTATATTTAGAATATAGTTGCTCGGTTTGAGCATTCATCTTTTGGTATGTCGGATTTGTTTGATCTTGATCATTTTTCAGATGAGCATACACACCTAAGTTAGAAACTTCGCGTCCTAACTCTAATAATGTATCGATAGCTTCACTAAGCACTTCTGGGCTTTCCCCTAATCTGCCTTTGTAAGCTGTAATCTTATCAAGATTATTTTTAGCTTTAGCGTACCCACTTTCAAACTCTTCGTCGGATGCAAATAATGGTGTTAAATTCCATTGATATGTTGCATTCATTTGTTCTCTTGTTTTTACATTTGAATCTGTCATCAATATCCTCCTCATTTAAAATCATATAACTAGTGTATCACATGCACTATTTCTAAACCAATTTGAAGAATCATTATTTTGAAATCCATTCCACATTACTCACTTTTTCTAATATCCCTTTTTGAAACAGTAATATAAGTATTGCAAGACATAAAACTGGATAGATATCACTATAAATGAGCGGTGTTCGAGCTACTTTAATTTCAGAACAAGCTCGAAATTTCTCTATAAAGGCGTCAGTGGTAAATTTATAGTTAAGCTGTCTGATGATTGCCAATGACCAAGAAAAGACAAGCCAACTGGGCGATTGAGTTAATAGCACTTCCCACTGTTCTGTAAAGACCCATTCTGGCATATCAGTTAATACAGTACCTTGTTGATATAATAAGTAAATGGTATTTCTATACGCTTCATTATTCATAATGCCATTTAATTGACGATTATAATTTAAACTCGCTTTAGTTCGCTTTCGCACTGAAATTAACTCGCAATTTTCATCTTGTAAGCTATCTAGTTGATGGAACTCACGAATGGTCATTCTATTTTGTTTCAGTCTATAATTATTTTTCTGATAGATGATTGGTAGATGACGTTGAATAACAATTTCTTTCTTCTTTAAGTTAAGAAATTTCAAGTGAAAGCCCCAGTCATCATTATAATTTAACATTGTCTGCTTCCATCTTTGATTCAAGGCGGTGCTACGCGTTGTGTAATCATCCATCAGCCAGTGCACTTGATTCACTAGCTGTTTATAATTTTGATTTCTTACTATAACATCGGCAGCTGGAATGACGGATCTTTGAAATTCATAAATAACAGATTTGCTACTCTCTCTTTTTACTGTGACATAGACATCTGCAAATTGATTAATTTCTGGAAAATACAATTCAGTTTGAAGAACTAGTTTCTGTATACCTTGCAATTCTTCAATAATTATTTCTTTTCCACGTTTGTGTTCATCTGATTCAAGAGGACTCCTTCGACTCTCTACTAATTGGCACTTTGAATAATGACTAAAAAACCCTTTACCTTTATGACTATCTTTATAAAATACCTTTTGGGCACAAGTCGGGCAATAAAATTCCATTAAATTTGGATACTTAAATTTAACTTCACTAGCATAAATTAATTCGCCTTCTTTTGACATAGCAACTAACATGTAATCAATCCCCCTTATTTATAAATACGCCGATTGTAAAATTAAGCTAGACAACTAAAACAGCCATTTGTGGTACACTCAACTTGTAATTCCGACCAAAGAATACAAAGGAGTGACCACAAATGACCTACACCCATCTTACCACGGATGA
>NZ_JBGQQY010000009.1:0-69037 GCF_045528545.1 Ruoffia sp. FAM 26254 | reverse complement strand
TTTGAGAGAATACAAATAAACTATTATCTTGTTTAAGATCAAGAACAGAGCTCATGATGTGTTCTGTTCTTTTGATTTTATGGCTTCTTCGATAAATTAATAGGATGGACGATACTTTCCGCACTCAATGGACGATTACTCCGCATTTACCGGACGAAAGTTCCGCACTAGTGGACGAAACCCATCGCCGTACTCATCGTCTTACCAGCCCAGTCCGCTTCACCTTTTTTACCTGCCATATGCTCAAAATACATCGTTGCTTTTGAATGTTCAATCACTCGATTTAAGTAAGCACAAAATTGCGTATATTGATATGCAAGCTGTGTCCCGATCGTATGAGTCTCTTTCACATACTCTTCCCATAACAACTTTTTTGTGATTCCTGGCTTCCTTAATTCTCCTATTAAATACTCAATATCCATCGGATAATAAAAAGTCGAGCTATCGCCCGTCACCTCTGGAAATAGTTTCTTCCCTAGTTCCGTTTCTGTGTATCCGCTAATTTGATCCCACTCTAACTGAGCTGCCTACTTCGCATTCACCACTTTCGAGACCGTATTACGATAGACAGACAGTAGCTTCGCTAATTCTTGTTGAGAGATACCGGCATGTTCATACCGAAGTATCTGTTTATATTTTTCCATACAAAAACCTCTTTCTATAAAATAGTCGTAGGATAAGACCTACAAACATATTTTATAAAAAGAGGTAGCTCTCTCATAGCGAAACGATGGCTCTCAATAAAACAAACTAACTGGCTCCACCACAATGTAATATTCATTATCGAATGAAACATCGACAACGTGTGTTTGATTAGGGAAAAAGTGCCGAATCTTATTTGGCAGAATGTTCGGAAAACTAATTGACAGAAAGTGTGGTTTTCTACTTGACGTTAACAGTTATTCATCAGTTGCTTCGTTAGTGGCACCTCATCCACCATAATATCGTCACCAAACATCACAACAAATGGCTCATCCCCAACGAATGTTTCTGCTTGAATTACTGCTTTCATAAAAAAGGTATTAGCTGATCAAAGCTAATACCTTTTTTAATCTAACGTTTATTCATTTACCAAAATATCAACTATCTGCTTTGATGCCGTTCCATCTCCATAAGGATTACTTGCCTTACTCATTGATTCGTAAACTGATTCATCTTCAAGTAACTCTTTAAATGTACTATAAATAATTTCTTCATCAGTACCAACCAATTTTAAAGTACCTGCTTCAATTCCTTCAGGTCTTTCAGTTGTATCTCTCATTACTAATACTGGCACTCCTAAGCCAGGAGCTTCTTCTTGTATGCCACCACTATCTGTAACAATGATATGTGAATTAGCAATGAAATTATGGAAATCAACTACTTCCAGAGGTTCGATAATTTTTATTCGATCATCGTCTCCAAATACTTCATTAGCTGCTTCTCGGACAACAGGGTTCATATGAATTGGATAGATAGCTTTTACATCTGGATTTTCATCTATAATTCGTTTTATTGCTCTAAACATAGAGTGCATTGGTGCACCTAAGTTTTCTCTTCTATGAGCGGTAATCAAGATTAATCTACTATCGGATGCCCATTCTAAATGTTCATGAGTATAATCTTCTTTTACTGTCGTATTTAAAGCATCGATTGCTGTATTTCCAGTAACAAAGATATCTTCAGGATTTTTTCCTTCTTTTAATAAATTTTGTTTAGACATTTCTGTCGGAGCAAAATGATATTTAGCAACTAAACCAACCGCTTGTCGATTAAACTCTTCAGGATAAGGTGAGTAAATATCATAAGTTCTTAATCCTGCTTCAACATGTCCTACAGGAATTTGTAAGTAGAAACAAGCTAAAGATGTAACAAATGTTGTAGACGTATCACCATGTACCAATACAATATCTGGTTGTTCTTTTTCAAGAACATCACGCAATTTATCTAAGATATTAATTGTAACATCAAATAATGTCTGCTTGTCTTTCATAATTGCTAAATCATAGTCAGGAACAACATTAAATGTATCTAATACCTGTTGTAACATTTCTCTATGCTGACCTGTAACACAGACCACTAGCTCAATATCATTACGACTTTTTAATTCTTTAACTAACGGACACATCTTAATAGCTTCTGGTCTAGTTCCAAAAGCAACCATTACTTTTTTCATTATTTGCTCCTTAATTATAGTTTATGAACAGAATAATCAAACACATTTTTCGTATCTAAAATATGTTTATTTTTAACTTTATCAAAATTATTTTTAATATGATCATGAGCTGTCATTACAATAATTACATCTGTACTTTCCACAAACTCATCAAAATCAAATAATTGATTTTCTACAACTGATTTATTTACAAATGGATCATAATATTTCACACCTTGAACTAGATTCTCTTCCAATAAATCTCTAAATTGTAGTCCTGGACTTTCACGAGTATCATCGACATTCTCTTTATAAGTTAACCCGTAAACACCAACCCTTGAAATATCTTTAATATCACTTTGCTTCATAATATCTTTTAATCTATCAAACACAAATTCAGGCATAGAGTCATTAATCTTACGAGCACTTAAAATTAATTTCGACAATTCTGGATAATCACCAACTAAAAACCATGGATCAATTGGGATACAATGCCCTCCAACACCTGGACCTGGCTGTAGAATATCTACACGTGGATGCTTGTTAGCTATCCGTATAATTTCATAGACATCCATATTACCCTCACGACAGATTTTTGCTAGTTCGTTGGCGAATGCTATGTTTACATCTCGGTAAGTGTTCTCTACAACTTTAGACATTTCTGCTGAACGAATATCCGTTGTTACGATTTCAGATTTACAGAAACTTGCATAAATGTCTTTAATTCTTTCTGCAACACCTTTTTCATCGGCCCCGATTGTTCTCGAATTATTTTCCAGTTCATAAATCATGTTACCAGGAGTAATTCGTTCTGGAGCATGAGCAATGTGAATATCTTCTCCGATTACAAAACCATTTTCTTCTACTAGTGGACGTATTTGTTCATCCATAGTTCCTGGGGGAATTGTAGATTCAACTATTAAAGTCGCACCTTTTTTCGCTACTTTAAGTACTTCTTCAATAGCAGAAATTAAGTATTCGGGATTAATTTTTTTAGTTTCATCATAATACGGTGTTGGTACAGCAATTATATAGTCATCTACACTTTGGTATTCGTTTGAAAACTTAATACCATTTGCTATTGCATCATCAAATAAATCAGTCAAGCCTGCCTCTTCAAAAGTTACTTTATTATCGTTTAATGACCTGACTAATTCTTCATTATAATCCGTCCCAATTACATCTTCACCATTTTTTGCCAACATTAAGGCTGTCGGTAATCCAATATACCCTAAACCAATTACATTAATCATAATTTACCTCTTTCTTAACTTTATGTGAACATTTTAATATTACCATATAAATGATAATTAGTCATAATTTTTTCATACGTTATATTGATACTTTATTTTGTCTACTAAGTCTATATATAACTAATAAAAAGCCTAGATAAATCATTGTATAAAAAATACTAATTCCAGTTAGAAATAATTCTATTTTTAAAGCTAATAAGGTACTAGAATAAAAAATGAGTAATGCACTCACAATAAATGCGCCTTGCATAAATAACTCCATTTTTTGTTTTCGAGAAATAATTAGCGCTGGACTCAGAGCAGAAACAATAAATCTTACTCCATACATAGGAGCCAATATTTGAACATACCTCCCTGAAACATTCCATCCTTTCCCAAAAAATAATTCAAACAGGTATGGTGAAAACAGCATTAGTCCAATCACCATTGGAACTGCAAGAAAGAAAAGTATTTTAAAGAACTTAAGAAAGCTTTTCGTATATCCACCACTATTTCGTTGTTCTTCAGATGCTTCTTGGAAAAAAATTTTCGACAAATTTACACTAATAATATTTAATGGCAAGCCAAGAAGTCTAAACGAAATAGAATAAAATCCTAAAACCTCAAACCCATATAAAAATTCAATTATAAAATTTAATATAGAATATGATGATGCATTTATTAAGTGAGCTGGTGTAGAAAAAAATGGTTGATCTTTATATTTTTTTAATGTTGAAATAACTTCCTTGAATTTTATAGACTTTAAAGCATTAAAATTTTCTAATAAATATTTTGCTTGTCTAAATATTCCAAATAATAATCCAAACAACTGGCTTAATAACAAACCTATAGAGCCAAACTGAAGAATACCGAATATTATCATAGATATATTTTGGGCAAAAACTCTTATTACTTGGGCTACAGAAATTAATTTATACTGCTGAAACCTATTATTATAATACGTAAGTATATTAATCATACCTGTGATAATTAATATAAACACCACAATATAAGCATACCATCCAATACTATTAAATAGCTCCTCATTATTCATTAGATATACCGAGTAACCAAGTGTAATTAAAACAATTGATATACTACCTATCAAAATACTTCCCAAAATTAACTCATGAGTTTCTTTTTCATCATCTGCTGAAACAATCATAACATCATATCTAGCAGATAATATCGGACCGAAGATTGTTACTACAGATAGTAATAAAGTATATATTCCTAATTCGTCAGGTGAAAATATTCTCGTGGAGATTGGTGATACAGCTAAAGTTATAAATTGAGCAACTACAGAGCCAGCAGTTAGTTGCATTATATTTCTTACTAATTTTGATTTAAAATACTTTTTCATAATTATTTTCCTTAATCTAAAAACTTTATTATTTTAGCAGGTGATCCTGCAATCACGCAGTTTCCTGCCTCAAAACTTTTTGTAACTACACTACCAGCACCAACTATAGTATTACTACCTAACTCCACACCTGGTAACAACATACTATTCATACCGATCCAACACTTATTTCCGATTTTTATATCTTTCGCTAATGTATGTTTATCTAAATTATTTAAATCATGATTTTCTGTAATCAAACCAACATTAGGTGCTATGTATGTGCCTTTTCCTATTATTATTTTTCCATTCCAAGATTGGTAGTAACAACCGAAATGCTGAAAATTATTTAAATCATCTAAATCAAATTCAATATTATACCAATGGCCAAAATCAGACCTAAAGGAAACTGGAAAGGGTACTGATTTATTAATTCCAATAATTTTTTGCATAAAAACATTACGCCAACACCATTGCCAACCTTTAGTACTATTTTTAAAATGTTTTCCTCTAAAATAGGATTTATCATAAAATAAGGACATTATTATTCTTGATAATCCAATGTAAATTTTCTTGAATAAGTTTTTCATGTTTTACCTTTCTAAATATCATAAAAATATTAATGTTTTATAAAATCATAAGTGTCTAATAACAGAAATTTATAAAAAAAATTAGTTTTGATTTCTTGAGTAATCATATTGCATAAAGTTAGTATTTCTCTAGAACTTCAGATTTAAAAAGACAAAATCATATAAATTGTTAATAAAAGTATTAGTGCCATCGAAACAATTATTAAATTTATTGTTTTTCCTTTCTTGGAAACTAAAAAATATTGTCTAAAGATAAGGATAAACATGTATGGATAAAGCGTTACAAAATGTCGGAATGTAAACGTAGTAATTACAATTCCAATAAGAAAAACATTATATAATATAAATAATTTATCCATTTTTTTGAAGTTTCTAAAGAGATATGGTAATAAATAAATTTGAATAACTGACCCAAATGAAATAAGAACTTGATAAAACATATCAATATTGGAAAACATTCTCAAAATGTTTAAAAGTTGTAACGGTATAGGAAACAAGAGACCATATAAAAATCTAAGTATTATACCAAATGGAAATAACGATATACTAAAAATATGAGTAGTTAGGCCATCAGAAATGCTTAATTTATGTTCCGTATAATTTTCATTAAAAGATAACACTTCCTCCAATAGGCCAGTTCTTTGTGCTAGTATCAAAACTAACAATAGACATCCAGTATATATAAATATATTTTTAATCTTTATATAATTTTCTTTAAGTAAAACATTTATAATTATGATTATCCCTATAAAAAAAACACTTTGCTCTCGTACCCAAAAAGAAAAATAAGTAATTAATATTGTTTTGAACAATAATAGAAGGATTCCATTTTTTCTATCGGTCAAATAATCATCCCATATATAAAACACATAAAATAAAATTAGTGATATTAAAGTATCTCTAAATACATGGTTACTTAAGTACATCATGTTGGGAAATAATGTTACAAAAAGTAATAGGATTGAATTCTCAGTCTTGCCAAATTTATAATGTTTAGCAAAATAAGACGTTGCTAATACTCCGATTGAAATTAAAAAATTTACATTTAAAACACGAAATGAAATTGTATGGTATCCACCTAACGATTCATTTATCCTCATTAAGAGCGAAATCAACCAAACGAATCCTTTTGAATTATTCGATCTAAAAGCTAAATCTCTTGAATACTGCCATGGGAAATCTAAACCGTGTTTTATAGCTTGTTTAGCCCATATTTCAAATTTTAAATCATCAGATCCGCCATCGTAGTATGGTAACCCAAAATAGTTTTCGTAGCCAAAATATAATATTAATATTGATAAAATATTTATTAAAAATATAATTATCAATAATTTATATAGGGGTATATTTGCTTTATTAAGTTTTGTGTAATTAATAATATATAAAGTGATAAGTAATCCAATTAATCCGACAGTAAGTATACTCAGTGAACTGAAAATTATACTCAATAAAGTTAACACTACTATATTTATTAATATAAATATATACATTAATTCCTCACCTCTTTAATACTATAAATTAATTATTGAATATCTTTAATCATTATTCTTTTATACTTATTATAATTTACTAAGTATTTTAGTTGCAATATTTTGAGGATGAAAGTCCTCTAATGGTTTTTCTTTTTTTAAGTTTTCAGAAATATAATCTATTGTTTTTATAATTTCTTTGGTCTTATTCTCACAAATATAATATCGTTTAAATTGTGAGAAGTAGTCTGATATCTCTTTTCCATACTCTCCATCTATAATTAATAAAATCGCTTTATTAGTCGATGCATAATGGAATAACTTCCCTGGTATTTGTGTTCCTTTTTTGTTTAAAATACAAACCATTATATCAGTATTAATTTCAAATTTTTCTATATCTTGTCTCTCATGTATCATTATATTCTCTTTACTTTGTAAAGTTAAATCGGAGAATCCTACTATTGTTAGATCTAATTTGTCTTCCAGTTTCTGAGCCGCTTCGTATAAAGGATGAATATTTCGTGTTGTTTCAATATAGTCTCCAAAGTAACCAACTTGTAGTTTAGTATTATTCGTTCTCGGGTAGTATTTTTTTTCAATATACGGGGTTGGTATAAAATCCATACTATTTGCTTGCTTATCAAATAAAGCTTTTTGTTTTCTCAAGGTAATTGGTGATGCATATAAAATTAAATCTGCATTGGAAAGTAAATTACTTTCAATATACTTATTAATGATTTTGGGATATATATTTTTTTTAGTAATATCAAGTGTTAATGGATCTCCCCAATACTGGACCCATTTTTTATAATCTAATCCCTGATTAATTAGTCTTTTTGCTGCAATATGTGAAGTTTTAGGATCTGAAACAGAAATTACAATATCGTATTCTTTCTTTGGCAAATCTTCTATTTTTAGTTTTTCAGCTATAGATTTTGAATAATCAAAAACAGATAACTTATGATACATTCTTCTCATTTTTGAATATAACATTTTTTTTAACGGTTTCTGATTAATATCTTTCACTATAACAGAGTAGGACTTATTTTTTGATGTCTCAATAATATTAGTCTTTGATAAAAAATCATATCCTTTACTTAATGTATGAGATTCACTTGATGGTACAGTTAAAAAATCAATAGAATTACCATTTCCCAACAAACCTTTAGTTAATGCTAATGTTCGCATCATGGATGAGTTCATACCATAGATTGGGGTTAATTTAATAATTAATATATTCATTTTTTTCCTTTCTGAAAATCATTTTATATTATACATTTTTTTCACTTTCTAATTTAAATAAAATCTCATAAATTTACATCGCTTTTTAAATTAATTTTTTAAATGTATTAAGTAGTTTTTTTTCTGCAATACTATTACTATTTTTTTTATAAAAGAGCATCCCATTTTCTTTTATTGAATTTAAAACTTGTTTATTTTTTAATTTCAATATAGTTTCCTCTAGCTGATTGGGATTATATGGATTTACCGCCATTCCTAACCCATTTTCTATTATTACACTTTCTAAATACGTATTTCTAGATACTATTAATGGTATGCCACATAATGCAGCCTCATATAATCTATTCGGTAAAGCTATTTTCACATTTTCAATGTCAGTGTCGTAAACGGAATATATCGCATCACATTTACTATATAATTTTGCTATGTCACTATTGTATTTGTATGGTCCAAAAAATGTTATATTATTTCTATCTTTTGAGAATGTTTTTAATTCTTCATAATCAGGGCCGTTACCTGCTATAAAAACATCAATATTAACTCGATTTGAAACCTCTATCAACATCTTCAGCTGCTTTTTATATCTAATTTTCCCAATGAACCCTATGGTAAATTTTTCGCTTCTCACTGCATGATAGTCTTTAAATATTTTTTCATTCGGTGAATTAGGTAAAAAGACTACATGATTTTGGCTAATTAATGATTTATAATAATAGTCCCAGAAAAAAGGGGATGTTACTACAAGTTTATCAACAGATTTAAACGATATTTTCTCAAGGCAGTATATCAATTTGCGTAAAATAGTAGATGTTATTTTTTTAGAATCATTTAACGCATATTTATGAAGATCACTTACTTCATAAATAACCTTGGGTTTTATTTTCGTAAATAGACAATAAATATATACAAGAAATAACATGTCCGTTTTAGTTGTATATATAATTTCTGGTTTCTCCTTTTTTAAATGCTTCAAAGCTAATCTAGAAAAGGAAAGTGACTTTACTAACCTATGAAAAATACTCCCTTTATCCAAGTTTATACTATGTGCAGTAATTTTTGTTTCTGGGGAATAGTCTTTAATTGCTGTTTTTTTGCTATCTCCTCTATCCCAATAAAGTAAATCTACTTTGAATATTTTTTCTGCTACTTCTATTCTCTTATTTATTCTTGGTATTGGTGTATAAGGAATAACGAATGATACTTTCATTTTGTCCTCCAGTAGGTGTTATGATTATTCTTACATATTATTTAGTTCGTATTTTGCATATATTTAGCTAATAAATGTATATGTGTTACTCTACTAATTTGTTCATTTGTTAATTCATTTTTTGTTGTACTTGGACTTAATATTTCCATTTTAATGCAATTATCAATTGCTTGATCGATAATATCCAGCTCTCTAAACTCATCAAAAATAGTCCAATCAATTACTTTTTCAATAAATAAAGTTTTTTTAAATACTTTTCTACCAATTAGTCTTAATCCTTTTATTGAATAATTCCTTGCTTCAACAAAATAATCTCGTAGAATAAAACTCCATTCATTTGATGCAGTCGTACCCCAATTAGTCACTTCTTGAGCAATTTCTTTATTTAATTTGGAAGTCATTCCCCGTATAAAAAAATTGAAGTATCTTTTTTTTCTTGGTAAATCGTAAGAATATCTCACCCAATCAATTTCCTGTAATGGAGCATAACTTGAAAATTCTTTAGCTGAAATATTATATTGTAGCTTTCTATTACCATTAACATAATTATAAAGTGAATCATATGTTTCAGTATTAGTTTCTTTTTTATATTTGGATAGCTCTTTTAAGAATCGCTCTTCTTGGCCATTTAAGTTGTTTTTTAATCTTCCACCTATATTATTCTCTCTATAATTGAAAGCAATTCTATGATAATAATACCTCTTTATATCCGTTCTTTTTTTATTATAAAACGGAAAATCTTGAAGCCATTCCCAGTCTTTGTGTAATACTCCACCATCGCCGCTAATATGAAATTTAAATCCATCTTCTTTTAGTTTTTCTCTGAATATATTCCATCTTACCTTATAATCATCAAAGAAATTTATCATTCCATCAGCTATTTTAAATTGATGATAAATCAAAGTATTATTAATTTCTGGTTTTGGTGTTTCCACTACATACATTTTCTTTCCTAAAATACCTGCAATTTTACTGGCTATAGAGATGTCTTTTGAATCATATTTATTACCACTAATTGTTGGGGTAATATCGATTTTATCTCCTAATCCAGAAAATAAGAGTCGGCTATCATATCCTCCAGTTAAGGCAATACATGTTTTTTCCTCAGATAAAGCAAATGCTACATCATTTAAGAATTCAATTGGATTATTTATAGTTGATTTCTCTTCTATAGAATTTATGTTTTTATCAGTTTTTATCAACTTATTATTTTCAATTATGAATAAATCAGAAGATTTAGATACAGATATTTCTTCGATTAATGTTTTACCAAAATATACATTTCCTAAAGTGTAAAATTCAGTTAACGATTCATCATTAAAATTTACTTTTTGGTTTTTTGTTAAGTAATTGATGTTTTCTAAAAAACTACTACTTAAACTTTCTTTGCTATAGTAAACACAATGCATATTACTATTATCAGAAAAAATAGTAATTTTTCCATTTGGGTCTTTTATAACAAAACTAAAAGCTCCATATAACTTTTCAAAATCAATTTGGTTTGTACTCTCATATGTTTTTGCCAATTCTTTAACACTTTCAAGACCGGCTTTCTTGCCTCTCAAGAAAAATAATCCGTTATAATAATAATAATAATCTTTAGGAGACTTATATTCGTGGAAACTATCTATTTGCTTAATTCCAGTTGTTGTTATTAACATAATTCCATTCACCTATTCACTTAATATTTTAATTCACTATATATCTTAAAATAAAGATTAATTATGTATTAATTTTATCATTTAAGATTACTTTTGTTTTGATAATGTTTTTATCGCTTCGTATTATTATTTTATTTACTTCTTCTTTTTGTAAATAATATAAACTTCTGTATGTTTTAGTTGATTCAATAGAACCTTCCGTTATTACCTGAGCTATAATTTGTTTTCCATGAATTAAGTTAATTCCATTATCGATATATTCAATGTCAAATGGCGTATTAAATATTATTTCAAAGTTTTTATTTGTCCCACTGATGTGATCAATAATATTATATACACTATTTTTTAAAGTGATTTCTCGCTCATGCAAATAGCTATTTTGAGATTTCATTACTCCTTTAAAATAACTTTTTTTAAATTGAACACTACTTCTTTCAGTCCAGTCATAAATGAAGAATGGACCACGCTTATTCATTTGTTCGATATTTTCAATTTTTACAGTATTATGTGCAGCAGTTAATGATAATTCTTGGCCTAATTTTGATGCATATGAATATGTACCGCTATCACAAAAGATATTTAATCCTTTATGCCACAAATCAATATGCATTTGATCCATTTGCGCTGGTCGCGTTTTATAATCAGATAAAATTGTCATTAAAAAACCATTTTGATGTCTAAGCGAGTAGAATCCAGCATTTTCAAAGGCTAATGATTCTCTTTGGATATCTACTATCGGCAAATCATCGATATTGTTCTTTGTAAACCATAATATTTCCTCATCATAAATGTCAGATTGATAAAGTCTTTCATTATTTATTAAAGAATGGATTGTATTAATTACAGGTCTAAAATCTCTATAAGTAGATGATGATAACGGGAAGATTAAAGCTCCATCATTTGAACCATAGTTAGGCATTACTCCTGATTCATCTTGTAAATGATAAAGAAGTAAAGAACTTTTTAAGATTAATGATTCACTTTTTTTAGATAAAGTTTTTGTTGTTTTAATATTAATTTTCAAAAGCATTTCCATAATTTGAAGCGCAAACCTTTGGTAGTTAAACGAATATTGTATATAACCTCCGTCTGGCATAAATTGCTTTGCTATTTCTTCATCCATCAAATTATAGGCTTTTAATAAAGCTTTATCATCTTGACAACACCAAGCACCTATTATGAGTCCTAATATTTCTGTTAAAGTATGGTTATTTTTTATACATTTATGTGCATAAAAAAAATTCGATAATACCTTTTTGTATGAATCTGAAATTAGTTTAGTAATATTCTTCTCATCTTTAGCTGTAGTAACTTCATATGCTTCAAAAACAGAATAAGAGAATAACCCACCAATCATGCGTAATGTAGTTTCCTGGCTACATTTATAATTTGCTCCATAGCTATATTGGTTGTTTATAAGCCAGTTATTAAGTTGTTCTGAAAATGCTCTATAGTATTTTAATTCTTTGGTTAGCATAAATGCGCGGACAAAACTGAAAAAATGTGTAAATCGTGAAGCTTCCCAAACAATTTTTATATCCCCTCTTTCAGGATCAAAGTCTGGAATTTCATACCATTTTGTTTTACTATCAACTTGCACGCCTGTTATGGGATTTAAATGCCAATTTATAGGGTTACCATAATCTAATTCTATCGAAGAAAATCCTTTTATTTTGCCCTCAATGGCTGCATCAGCAATATTAATGATCTCTTGTTTATTATCATCAGGCAGTTTTTTCAAAAATTGCTCTATTTCCTTGATATTAAAATTAAATATATCAGTTCTTTTAATATTAACTTTTTTTTCATATAATTTTTCTGTTGTAGGTATCTTTTTCATCAATCCTAATTTAGTAGCATATAATGTTCTATTAAACACCCAAGGTATGCCATATTCTGATAATACTGATTTAATCATAGCATATCTCCTTCTCTATAATGATTCAATGATTTCTAATAATTTCTGTGTATGTACTTTGAAATCAAAATATTCAGCCCCATTTTTTGCATTTCTAGATAATTCTTCGTATTTACTTGGTGACAATTCCTTTACCTTTATTATGGCTTCTGCAAGTTCATCATGTGATCCTGTTTCCAATTCTAGCCCACATTTATATTTTTCAATAATAGAGTAACCCATGCTAACAGTCGATATAATCGGTTTACCTGAAGCCATATACTCAAATAATTTGTTGGAGCTATTACCTCGTGACCAGTTATATTGTGTATTGGAGTAGTTTAAAATATTCACAGATGATTTACTTAAAATATATGGTATATATTTTTTCTCAATAAACCCTTTTATTTTGACATTTGTTATATCTTCCTCAACTATTCTTTTTTCAAGCATTTCTCTTTGATTACCATCACCATAAATTAAAAACTGAAAATTTGGGTCATCCTTAAGATGTTTAGCAGCATCCAATATATTTCCTACATTGTTTACTGGTCTAATAGTACCAATATATGTTATGTTGAATTTTTCAGTCTCCAAATCTTTATCATCTAACATATTTTCTGATATAGCTCTATTAAATTCTTCGATGTCTAGTCCATTATTAATGTAATATGCCTTATCAAGATTAACTTCTCCTCCTTGCGCTACGTCCCACTTTCTTTCTTTTATGTAGTCAGTATCGCCTTCTTTAGTGAAAATCAGTGCATCTGCGTTTTTATATATCCAATGCTCACCTTTTATTAATAGCTTACCTAACAAGCTCTCTTCTTTAAGTTTATTAAATTTAAAGATTGCTTCTGGCCAAAGGTCTCTTATTTCACATATACACGGGATATTTAATCTTTTTGCAACCTTTATCCCTGCTACCATTGTTAATGGATGGACACTCGAAGCTAATATAAAATCCGGCGTCCCATTTTCTTTAATATATTCTTTAGCAACAGCGAATATATTATAAAAAAAAACTACCATATTCATAATACGATCTAACCCGTTCTCAGTTGATAGTTTAGTCTTTACGAACACAAATGGGATATTGTTAATCATATTCGTAACATATTTTTTGCGACCTGTATCTATATACTCTTCTGTATAATGGTAAGTATTAGCACAAAAAATTGTTACATCATATCCTATTTTTTGTAAATTTTCAGCAAACCAATAATGACGTCCGCCCTTTACTTTGTACATCTCAGTAGCATAATGATTCCATATCCAAATCTTCTTCATTAACCAATTCTCCTTACCGGTGTTCCAACATATGTTCCTTCTGTAATAATATTCTTTACTACCGTACTACCTGCTCCTAACGTAACATTTCTAGTAATTTCAATTTTATTTATCACTGAACTGCCCATTCCAATCCAAGACAATTCTCCTACTTTAACTTCTCCAGATAAATTCGATCCAGGCGATATGTGAACAAAATCTCCTATTACATTATCATGATCCACAGTACAGGCAGTGTTTAATATATTTGCTTTACCAATTAAAGTAGAAGCATTTAAAATAACACCTGGCATAATTACAGTTCCAATTCCAATGTTAACTGTTCGACTAATTGTTGTATGTGGATGGATTAAAGTCACAATTGTCAAATGTTCTTTCTCAAGCATTTCAAATATTTTTTTTCTTACTTTATTTGAACCTATTCCAACAAAGAAATCTGATTCTTTATAGTTTTTATAATCCGATATTGGTCCGGTGATTTTAAAACTTTGATTAGAAAGATTGTCATCTAAGAAAATGATATTTGACCATTTGTTCATTTTTTCCGCAATCTCATGGCATACTTTGGCGTGCCCACCTGCACCCAATATTACTAGTGTATTCTTCATAAACATTCTCCTTATCCAAATATATCGATTTAAGTATTTGGGAAAGCACTATTTCATTGGAGTATTTTGTCTTAATTACTTTTTATTACCTTTAAATGGTTCCATTGTTACTGAATCCTGAGATGCAATTCCATCACGTTTAAATACAGTTATTACTGTCAGCAAGACTATCTTGACATCATTCATAAACGTTATATTATTCACATATTCTACATCTAAGTTAAACTTATCATCCCAAGCTAAAGTGTTTCTCCCTTTTACTTGAGCTAACCCTGTCAGGCCTGGTCGAACCTTATGACGTTGATTTTGATGTTCATTATATAAAGGTAAATACTGAACCAGTAACGGTCTTGGCCCAACGATACTCATATCTCCAATAAAAATATTCCATAATTCTGGTAATTCATCTAAAGATGTCGACCGTAGTAATTTTCCGAATTTATTTAAACGAATCTCGTCAGGTAATAATTCCCCATCTTTATCCCGTTCATCGGTCATAGTTCTAAACTTATACATTTTAAATATCTTCTCGTTCATACCAGGCCGTTTCTGAACAAATAGAACTGGTGTCCCTAGTTTAGTCTTTACTAAGAAGTAAACAATGATAAAGATTGGCGAAAGAACAATTAGTGCCAATCCTGATAAAATCACATCTAATAATCTTTTGATATATTTTTGATACATCATCCTCACCTTACTTCCAAAGTGATTTGATAATTTCTATAACTCTATCTTGTTCAGATTCTGTCATCTTAGTATCACTTGGCAAGCATAAACCTTTTTCAAAGTATGCTTCGGATACTTCTCCACCAACGACATCATACTGTTCGAATATAGGTTGCATATGCATTGGTTTCCATATTGGACGTGATTCAATATTCTCATTGTTTAATACTTCCATAATCATACTTGGTGTCACTCTATCTGACTCTAAGATAATGGCACTCAACCAATAGTTCGCCCGTTCATCGTCTCGTTCTTTAATGAAAGTAATCTCAACGATATCTTTAAAGCCTTCAACATAACGGTTGAAGATTTCACGTTTTTTTTCAACACGATCTTCTAGTACCTTTAATTGTCCACGACCAATACCAGCTAATACATTACTTAGACGATAATTATATCCAATATCTTCATGTTGGTAATGAACTGCTTGTTCGCGTGCTTGCGTAGCCCAAAAACGTGCCTTATCAATACCTTCTTTATTATCAGATACTAACATCCCACCACCTGAGGTTGTGATAATCTTATTACCATTGAATGAATAGATTCCATAATCGCCATATGTTCCTGTCCATTGATCTTTGTAGATAGTTCCTAGACTTTCAGCAGCATCTTCAATTAAGGGAACATTATGTTCTTCACAAATCGCTTTAATCTCATCAATTCGTGCAGATAGTCCATATAAGTGAACTGCGATCACAGCTTTAGGTTTGTATTTCTTAAACGCTTCGCGTAACTTTTCAGGATCCATATTCCAATCACCTGGGGCTGAATCAATAAATACTGGTTTCGCATGTTGATAAATAATCGGGTTGATTGTTGCTGAGAAAGTTAATGATTGTACAAACACAATATCACCTTTCTCGACACCTACTGCTTTTAACGCTAAGTGAACAGCAGCTGTCCCTGATGTTAGAGCAGCTGCGTTAGAAGTACCTACCATAGTTGCGAGTTCTTCTTCAAAAGAATCGACATTCTTACCAAGGGGTGCAATCCAATTTGTATCAAATGCTTCTTTAACAAACTGTTGTTCATACCCTTGTTCACTCATATGAGGTGAAGCTAGAAAAATTCTTTCCATTATATTTCCTCCTAAACAAATTTTAAAATAATCCAAACCACTTTTTACGGAGCTTATTAGGTTCAATTGGTTCTAATATCTGCACTGGATCACCAATAAAGATATTCTGGGCATTTACTTTAAGGTAATTCGTTGTTTCTTCATCATATTCTTGCGTCAATTTAGCAAACGCGTTCTTCATATTCATCGGTCTGTGTTCCATATGATGGACATCAGAGGCTAATATGTGGCATAAGTTATGGTCAATAATTTGTTTGCTGTTTTCAACTAGTTTTTCACCGTAGTAGCCTGAGTAACTTGATGTTGTAATTTGTGTTAAACATCCCATTTTAACTAATTCATAGAGTCGATGCAGATTTGTTGATAGTTCATGGTTACGTTCTGGATGGGCTATGACGGGCGTAATGCCATTATCAATTAATTCTTGCAATATCTCATCTGCTATTTCTGGTACTTTGTCTGATGGGAATTCAATTAAATAATATTTACCCGTTACATCTAATGACAATAAATCATCATTATACAAATCATCAAAAAACTTATCCGTCAGTCGAATCTCCTGACTAGGGTAAACTGCAAGTGGAATGTTTGCTTGATGATACTCTTTTTGTAAAGCTTCTGCACTTCGAATAACATCCGCTTTACGATTCAGATATCTCCCATTACGGTGATGCGGGGTTAGAACCATATGTTCCACCCCTTCATCAACTGCTTGCCTAGCTAATTCAATGGATAGTTCTAATGTTTGAGCACCATCATCCACACTTGGTATTAAATGCGAATGTAAGTCTATGATCATGCTTCATCATCCTCTAAGCCATAACCATATCCGTAACCATAACCTTTACCTTCTTCAAAAGGTACATTATTTACAACAAAGCCTAACAAATTAGCTTTTACATTCTCTAAAGCTTCCTTGGCCTCACGTACTTGATCTTTACGAGCATAGTTTTGACGAGCTACTAATATGACACCATCTACTCGAGTCGCAATAATCTGTGCATCTGTTACAGAATTTACTGGCGGTGTGTCATATATGACCATATCAAAGTTCTCAGCCAACTCTTGCATTAATACACCCATTTGTGGTGATCCAATTAATTCTGCTGGATTCGGGGGTATCGGTCCCGAGGGTAAGAAATATAAATTCAATTCTTTTGACTTTTGAACCACTTGGTTGAATGGAAGTTCTGGATTAGCTAATAAAGTAGTCAACCCTTGTTCATTATTCAATTTGAAAGTTCGATGTAAAGTTGGCTTTCTTAAGTCGGAATCTACAACTAAAACATTTCGTCCTGTCTGTCCTGTTGTATAGGCTAGGTTTGCAGAAGTTGTTGATTTCCCTTCCATCGGCATACTCGACGTGATCGCAATCGAACGCATCTCTTTACCCATTTGTGTAAAATCTAAGTTAGTTCTCAATGTTCTGTATTGCTCGGAAATCACTGACTTTGGTTCATAATATGTCACTAATGGAGCTCCAAGTCTTTGTTCTTTTTCCGCTTTAGCTCTATTGTTATTTCCAAATCCAAACATCTCTACACTTCCCTTCTTAATGGTGTATTATTCGTTTCAATTCTATAACGATTTTTCTTCACTTGTGCTGGTGTCAATTCATTAATCTCACCTAAGCGAATCATTCCCATATTGGTTAGGTCTTCTGCTGATTTCACTCGGTTATCCATTAACTCTTGAATTAAAGCAATCCCTACCATTATAATAAACCCAAGCATTCCACCAATTAAGGCATACATAATTAAACTTGGTGATACAGGATTCGGATTGTATGAAGCTGACGACATAACATAAATACCGCTCACATCATCGCCGTAGAATTCTAATAGTGTGTTTTCAAATTCAGCAATGATACTGTTCACAATGTTTTGTGCATCTGTAGGTGACTCCATTGTTGCTGAAATATAGAAGGCCTGTGAGTTTTGGGATTGTTCTACGCTAATTGCATTCCTTAATTCACCAATCGTGAAATGATTCCCTAAACTTTCATTTACAGCTGTTAATACAGCATCTCCTTGAATGATGTCGGTATATGTATTAATCAAGAATACATTTGATTGAATTTCATTATATTGCAATGCCGTTTCTTGATTGCTACTTTGATTCACTAGTAACTGTGCTTCTGATTCATACTGACGATCGACGAATAATATCATAAAAGCCACCGCTAATGTTGCACCGATAATCGTCATACCAGCAATTCTTACAAAGTACTTACGAAATAGATTCCACAAATCTAATAAACTAATTTCTTGTTCCATATATCCTCCACTAACTTCTTATTGTTCAGCACTATGATTGGCGAAGTCAATAATCGCCTGTTTTAATTTTCTTGGGTGTAAGTCATTTAGACTTTCAACAAACTCAACGGTTTCACTGAGCGGTTTGTCCACGACTTTACCGATAAAGATATTCTCATCAATTTGTTCTTCGACGAGTTCGCCGGATGTTAATAACTCTTCATATAACTTCTCACCCGGTCTTATCCCGGCTTCCACAATTGGAATCTCTGATTCCGTATGGCCGCTAAGTAGAATTAACTTGCGCGCTAAGTCTACTATCTTGACTGGCTCTCCCATATTCAAGATGAATACTTCTCCGCCTTCTGCATGTGCTCCCGCGAATACAACCAGACGACTTGCTTCTGGTATGGTCATAAAGTAACGGGTCATTCTAAAGTCTGTTACTGTAACAGGTCCGCCGGCGGCAATTTGTTTCTCAAAGAGTGGGATGACACTTCCACGGCTGCCTAACACATTTCCGAACCGAACCGCACAAAAGATCGAGTCACTTTGTTTGTTCATTCCTGTGACGATGAGTTCGGCGACACGTTTTGATGCTCCCATCACATTCGGTGGGCGAACGGCTTTGTCCGTTGAGATCATCACCATCTTACCAACTTTAGCTTGGTCAACGGCTTTGGCTACATTGTAAGACCCTAGAATATTATTCTTTAAGGCTTCTTCTGGGTTCCATTCCATGAGCGGTACATGTTTATGCGCTGCTGCATGATATACAATATCCACTTCTTCTTCTTTGAATAATTCATAGATTCGCTCATAATCTTGCACATCCGCAATCACAGGAACGAATTCGGTCATCGTATCGAGTTGTTGAAGTTCTTGATAGATTAAGTAGATTGAGTTCTCACCATGTCCAATGAGTAGGACACGCTTTGGATTAAAGCGACTGATTTGTCGAGTGATTTCTGATCCAATAGATCCACCAGCTCCGGTGATCGCAATGGTCTTGCCTTCAATTTCTTTTCTTAAATGACTTTCATCCAATTGGATTTCTTTTCTTCCTAAGAGATCACCAATATCTACTTTTTTAGGACCATGATTCATTTGATAAACTCCCGTAATGACATCTTCCACTTTAGGCATCTTATAGGGTTTAATATCATATTTGTTGAGTTCAGTAATGATTCTTTCATAATCTTCGGGCGTTAAACTTGGTATAGCAATAATTGCTCGATCGATGTCGTAGTCTTTCTCAATAGCTTCCAATTGTGATAGATTTCCCGCAACTTTTATACCCGAGATACTTTTACCTTGTTTTTTGGGGTCTTCATCTAGAATCGCCACTACTTCTGTATCTTGTGGATTCCGTATGTGATTCTCTACGAAGAGTGATCCACCGTCACCTGCGCCAATCACAATAATTTGCTTAATATCATCCGTTTGGGTACGCCGACTTTGATCTTTCAATAGGTAGATATTCTGCCAAAGAACACGTAAACCAATGCCGATAATTCCAGCTACAATCCCCGCAAGTACCATGAAGCGTAAAGCAATCATAAAATCGAAAAAAATGGTGATTAAACCACTTAAAGATCCACTCAGTACGAATGCCATGAATAGAGAGAATAAATCTCGTACGCCACTATAGCGATTAATCCGCATATTTAATTTAAACACTCGACTGATAATTATATAGATAACAAAAGCTACAATTGTGAAAAGAAAGTACCCTTTTAATCTTGGGCTAATCATATTCCAGTAAAAGATATAGGCGCTCGCTGATCCAATACAAAGACAAATGAAATCTGCGAGTAACCAGACTATTGTTTTTTGAATGTTGTTCATTTTCTCAATCCACTTAACAAATACAGTGGTTGAATTTTGTTTTTCCAATCGGTCACCAACTTTACTATTTTTATTCATTTATTATCTTTTATTAATGTAGTTGTTCTTTTAATGCTGCTAATGAGTTTTCATCAATGATGTCATAGTAAATACCATCGATCATCTCACCTGTTCCCGTTAATTGATAAGTTTCAATTTCGATATTTGAATTGTAAGTTTTGTATAAATCGAATAATTGTGGCAAGCTTAAGTTTGTTTCAATATTATCTGATAAGGCAGAGAACATCTTAATATAGTTTGGTATTGATTCCAGTTCCGTTGCTTTTTGCATCACTGCTTGTACGATTTCACGCTGGCGTTCTTGTCTCGCGTAATCACCGCCTGATGTATAACGCTCACGTGCATAAGCTAATGCCATATCGCTATCTAATTCGGTTGTGACTCCAACTACGAAATCATAGCCTCCTATCGAGAAAGATGTCGGTGGTGTCACTTCAATCGTTCCAACTGCTTCTACAATCTCCTTCAGTCCTGCCATATTAACTACGACATAGTTTTCAATATTTGTTTCTAAGAAGTTATTTACCGTGCTTAAACTTAATTCTGCGCCACCAAAGGCATATGCATGGTTAATTTTATCTAATCCATAACCTTCGATCTCAACATAGGCATCTCGTGGGATACTTGCAAGAATTCCAGTTTCTTCTTCCTTATTAATATCCATAACCATCATTGTATCTGAACGACCTTGATCCACTCTTCCTAAGTCTCCAGTGTCTGCTCCCATAAATAACATCGAAAAATGCTCAGAAGATTCTGATGACTCTTCCTGAGCGGATACAAAGGGGTTGGGACTTAATGTTGAGGTAACCATTAGTAATATAAGTAAAACATTCCGGGGAAATTTCATCCTTTTTACTCCTCTTGATTAGATTATCAATCCTTCGATATTAAGTTAATTTTTAATTTTTCTAGTTTTGATAATATTTTTTTATAGATTGTTTAATTTTACCTTAATTATACGCATAAATCTATAGTATTTAAAGGGGAAATTCGTTTATATTTCATTGAAAACGATTAATATATGTATATTTAATTATAATAGTAATGAAATAATTTATTCTATGCGACGAATGTAGCCTTATTATTCACTTAAATTATGATACTACATTTTTCTCTTTTTTCTTTATTAACCCTTAAAATTTACATAAACTTTACAATACTAATGGCTAAAACTATAATGAGTAACTTTATATTACAGTATATTTTGTTGGACTCTGATTAGAAAGCATTTGTTTATTGATAAGTTGAAAGGGATTCTATGAGACGTTTATTTAAGGCATGCAATCTTCCCCGCCTTTAATTAATTGGCTTATTGCTGTAACGGGATGTCTGATAACAATTTCTACCTTAGCTGAACATCTAGACGATACTGCTCGTATTATAAAGGAAGATATTACTTTCTTAAGTGGGTCGAAACTTGATTTTGACATTGATTCACCGCATAAAGGATATCGAATTATGATGGAACAAACAGCAGATATGCAAGAATATTTTCATGTGCAGTTTCCTAAGTCTCACTAAGCACTTTATGATATATATCATGAGTTTAGACAATTACTGGGTCGGTCTATGGATGAGAATAAGATTGACTTACGAATCTATATAGATTCATTAATTTGAAATATTTAATGGTTGATTTGCACGGGAAGTATTATGATGGGCACTATTCTCATGCGCGGATGATTCAGAAGTTGTTATCATTTGAATTGTGAGATTATTTGGCGATTGAGACGTACCAGCACCGGGAGTTGAGTGTTGCGCGCTTGAATTCAAGTAAGGTGGAATTATTATTAGTACGTTTAAGTTGCCTGATACGATTGGGAAGTTGATGGTGGTGATTGATCACTACCTGAACTTTAGTGATTTGAGCCGAATTAAGGCAGCGATTCAAATTGTGTTGGAGGAGAAAGCTGAGAAGTATTGGGAGTTTGGTCTTGAATTTTAGGTGGGATGGGCGTTACCTTGGTGGGTGATGCTCTTTTTTTGTGGGGATTTTTGGAGAATTTGGCGTTTGCGGGGCGTCGTGAGGTGGCGCGATGGACCGTATTTGCGTTTGAGGAGTGTCGTGAGTCAGGACGATGGACCGCATGTCGATTTGCGGAGTGTCGTGAGTCAGCACGATGAACCGTAAGTCAATTTGCGGTACGTCGAGCCGGTGCGCGACGCCCTTTTCTATTGATCAAATCGAAAAAAGTCACCCTGTTGGATGTGTCGCGGTCCAATCGGTGCACGAGAAGATACGGTTGCGACGGTTGCCTTTTTGGACGTATTTTTACACGAACGCTTGTTAATCAAGTAAAGAAACATATTTGTCGCAATGATTATTACAATTCAACATGTTTAAAACGATTTTTTCAAAGTTTGAGGATAGAAATTATTAATTTACTTATATAGTTTATGGTATTGTATTTGCTAATGATGCGTGGAGATACTTTTGATATTTATTTATAGACTGATTTTCTTCTACCCTCATAACATGACAAGCTTAGTGCTTAATTTATCTAAACGCTTTCCCAATTCATTTAAATATTAAAGACATGGTAAAAGTAGAGTAGTTTTATAATTTTTTATGTGTTATATTATATAAAATAAAGTTATATGAACGTTTGCCACTCGGCTCATTTAGCTAATTTAATAAAATAAAGTATGGAGCCATCATTTTTATTGAATAATTGGAGGGTATCAATGAAGACATTAGAAATTAAAAACTTACACGTATCAATTGAAGACAAGGAAATTTTAAA
Organism: Ruoffia sp. FAM 26254; assembly: GCF_045528545.1. Taxonomy (NCBI): domain Bacteria; kingdom Bacillati; phylum Bacillota; class Bacilli; order Lactobacillales; family Aerococcaceae; genus Ruoffia; species Ruoffia sp. FAM 26254. Next base: position 45,651 of record NZ_JBGQQY010000009.1, on the reverse strand, counting down.
AGGTCTAAACTTAACCATTAACACGGATGAAATCCATGCCATAATGGGACCAAACGGAACGGGTAAATCAACCTTAGCAGCGGCGATCATGGGAAATCCAGCTTATACAGTGACCGAAGGAGAAATTTACTTAGATGGTAAAAATGTATTGGAAATGGAAGTTGATGAGCGTGCTCGAGCTGGGCTATTCTTAGCAGTCCAGTACCCAAGCGAGATTCCTGGTGTAACAAATGCCCAGTTTATGAAAGCTGCCATTAATGCCCGTCGCGCTGACGATGACAAAATGAGTGTCATGGAATTTATTAAAAAACTCGATGAAAAGATGGCCATCTTAAACATGCCGGAAGAAATGGCAGAACGTTACTTGAACGAAGGTTTCTCAGGTGGTGAGAAGAAAAGAAACGAAATCTTACAATTAATGATGATTCAACCAGCCTTCGCCATCCTAGACGAAATTGACTCAGGACTTGATATTGATGCCTTAAAAGTTGTTTCACGTGGTGTAAATGAGATGCGTGGCGAAAACTTTGGTGCTTTAATCATTACGCATTATCAACGATTACTAAACTACATTACACCGGATTATGTTCATATTATTATCGATGGAAAAATCGTTAAATCAGGTGGTCCTGAATTAGCCAAACGATTAGAAGATGAGGGATATCGTGGCATCGTTAAAGAGTTGGGCTTAGATTTTGAATTAAAAGAGTAGGTGAAACCTTTGACACAAATACCATTACATGAACAAAAAAGCTTAATTCCACAATACTCAAACGTTACTCAAGCTTTTCAAGACGCACAACAACAAGCCTTAGCTACTTGGGAAGCACTGCCCTTACCTTTTATAGAGCGTATGAGCTACCCAACGTGGGAATTATTCAACCAAGTGATTGCAAGTCCAAAAGCCAGTGCCAATGACTTAGTCTCTACTTATAAAAACAACCTAAAGCTTTCGGATGACCAACAACTGAGCGCCCGCATCGCTCACTGTGGTAATACGACGGATGTTGATTTCGTGCTAGCAGACTTAATGGAGCAAGGTGTAATTATTCAAGACCTCCTCACTGCAATGAATGAATTTCCTGAGTTAGTGGATGCGCATCTATTCAGTGCGATTCCTGCTGCAGAAGATAAAGTTGCTGCCTACCATACAGCCTTTATGAACGGTGGATTATTCATCTATATTCCAAAAAACGTTGAAGTGAACTTGCCGATTGAAGCAGTGTTGCTACAAGACAGTCGTCAAGAACTCGCATTCAATAAGCATATTTTAATTGTAGCGGATACGAATAGTCGCGTTGAATACTTAGAGAAATCAAATACGATCGGCGATAAATCCAATAGTGCCACTTTATTTGTTGAAGTGATTGCTCTCAATGGGGCTAGTGTTAAGTATGTCTCGATGGATTCACTGGGAGCAAACACGACAAGTTTCATTCGCCGCTACGGCTTGACACAACCTGATGCGAATATTTCTTGGGCAGTGGCGGCTATGAATAATGGGGATACAATCTTAGATAGTTATACCGTCTTAGATGGTAACGGCTCATCATCCAACGTTGATGTTATTAGTATCAGTAACCAATCGCAGACACAGACGATTAACACGAAGGTCCTCAATGTTGGTAAGAATACAACTGCCAACATCTTCCAACATGGGGTTATTCTTGACCAAGCGCGTCTAACGTTCAACGGTATCGGCCATATCGTTAAGAATGCTAAGGGCGCAGATGCACAACAGGAAAGCCGTGTAATGATGCTTTCTGATGATGCCCGTGCGGATACAAACCCAATCTTATATATTGATGAGTTTGAAGTCACAGCTGGTCACGCCGCGAGTGTGGGTCAAGTTGATGAAGAGCAACTGTATTACTTAATGAGTCGTGGTTTAAAGCACGAGGAAGCTGAATACTTACTCATCCGAGGATTTTTAGGTCAAGTGATTCAAACAATGCCATCTAATAAAGTAAGACAACAAATGGTCGAGATCATTGATGAGAAACTTAAAACATTAAACCATGATTAATAAATTAACTGTATCAACTATTAGGAGGTGACACCATGACATTCACACCTTTAAGACTCTTCTCTCAAGAGAAAAGCCAGTCTATTCGAGCCCAATTTCCAATCTTAGAACAAAGTGTCAATAATGAACCCTTAATATACTTTGATAATGCAGCTACATCCCAGACACCTCATTCAGTTGTTGAAGCATTAGCCGACTACTACCATCATGATAATGCCAATATTCACCGCGGTGTCCATACTTTAGCCGAGCAAGCCACTCGTGCTTACGAAGGAAGTCGGCAATATATTGCGGACTTCATTGGTGCAAAGGATGCTAGTGAAGTGATCTTCACGAGTGGAACCACCGATGGGATTAATTTTCTTGCTAGAGGGCTTGTTGAAGACCAACTAGAAACCGATGATATTATTTTAACAACACCTCTAGAACATCATTCTAATCTAGTGCCTTGGCAAGAACTTTGTCAACGCAAGGGGGCAAAGTTAGAATATATGCCGCTTAATGAGGATTTTCAAGTTAACCTTTCTGTGTTAAAGAAAAGAAACACAGAAAATATTCGTGCCATCGTGATCCAACATGTATCCAATGTTCTTGGAGTTGAACAACCGATCCAAGCTCTTAGTGAATGGGCACGCGAACACGATATTTTAATCATTGTTGATGGCGCTCAAGCAATCCCTCATCAAGCGATTAACGTGAACGATCTAGGTATTGATGCGTATTGCTTTAGCGGGCATAAAGCTTACGGTCCGACTGGGATTGGTATTTGTTACTTAAATGAAAGACACCACCAACATGCACGGCCCGTTCAATATGGTGGTGAGATGATCCACTCTGTCGGTGATTATGAGAGTAATTATAAAGACTCACCATGGAAGTTTGAAGCCGGCACCCCACCGATTGCACAAGCGATCGCCTTACAAACGGCCTTAGAATATATTAACCAAATTGGTGTTGAAGCCATTGCTCAACATGAAGCCGCTTTGACCCAACAGTTGTACCAAGGGCTTCAAGAAATTGATGGTATTGAACTTTACCAGAGCCCTGATATCATTGCACGGAATCCTCATGGTATTATTAGTTTCAACTTTACTACTATTCATCCCCATGACGCAGCCTCTGCTTATGATATGGAAGGTATTGCTGTGCGAGCTGGACATCATTGCGCCCAAGTATTGATGCGCAAACTTGATGTCGCGGCTACTTTAAGAGCGAGTGTTGGTATGTACAATACTGCCGCTGAAGTTGAACAATTTTTGTTAGTGACAAAGAAAATAAAGGAGTTTTTTGATTATGTCTCTATTTGATCTAACGAGCCTTTACAAAGAAGTCATCATGGACCATTCAAAGAACCCGCGCCATAAAAAACCGATTGCCCATTACACTCATCGTGTTGAATTATTAAATCCGACTTGTGGCGACGCCATTGTTGTTGAATTCACACTGCATAATGACACAATTGAAGAAGTTGGCTTTACCGGCCAAGGTTGTGCCATTAGTATGGCCAGCGCCGATATGATGTGTGACACGTTAAAAAACAAAACAAAGGAGCAAGCGCTTGAGATTATAGAGAACTTTACCCATTTAATAGGTGGAGAACTGAAATCGCAAGCTAAACCTTTAATGGACACGACTCAATTACAAGATGTATTGCAAGATGCCTACTTGTTAGAAGGCATTAAGAAATTTCCTGCACGTTATAAATGTGGCATACTTGCTTGGAGAGCCCTTGAATTAGGCATGAGTCAAATTGCTCAGACAGAAGAAGGAATTATAGAAAGAGAGTGATACAATGAGTGACGTACCAGTTCTCGGCGATTATGAATTTGGTTTCCAAGATAATGCTGAGATTATATTCTCGACTGGATTGGGATTAAATGAAGAGGTTATCCGAACCATTTCCCAAGAGAAGGATGAACCTGAATGGATGTTAGACTACCGATTAAAAGCTTATGAAATATATAAGAACAAACCCATTCCAGAATGGGGGCCTGATCTATCTGGAATTGACTTTAATGACATCACGTATTACCAAAAAGCAACTAACCGCCCTGTTCGTACTTGGGATGATGTTCCCGATGAGATTAAAAAGACTTTCGAACGGATTGGTATCCCAGAAGCAGAACGTGCTTATTTGGCAGGAGCGACAGTTCAATACGAATCTGAAGCAGTATATACACGTATGAAAAGTGCATATGAAAACTTAGGTATCATCTTTACGGATATGGATTCTGCCTTACGCGATTATCCTGAATTGGTTAAAGAATACTTTGGTAGTGTTGTCCCTTCAGAAGATAACTTCCAAGCAGCATTAAACAGCTCTGTATGGAGTGGTGGAACCTTTATCTATGTACCAAAAGGGGTACAAACAACTCTTCCACTGCAGACTTACTTCCGAATGAACAATGAAAAGTCTGGACAATTCGAGCGTACATTAATCATCGTAGATGAAGGTGCAAGTATTCATTACGTTGAAGGGTGTACTGCCCCAACTTTCTCATATGCCAACTTACATGCTGCCGTAGTTGAAATTGTCGTTAAAAAAGACGCCTATTGTCGTTATTCTACCATTCAAAACTGGTCAGACAATGTCTACAATATCGTGACTAAACGAGGTCACTGTGAAGAAGGCGCAACACTGGAGTGGATTGATGGGAACCTTGGTTCTAATCTCACTATGAAATATCCAAGTGTCTTCTTAAATGGACGTGGTTCTCGCGGAACCGTCTTATCAATTGCTTTCGCTGGTGAGAATCAACATCAACATACAGGGGCTAAAATCTTCCACATGGCTCCAGATACATCGAGTTCAATCGTTTCAAAATCGATTGCCAAAGACGGGGGAAATGTTGATTACCTTGGACAGGTCTACTTTGACAAGAACAGTGACCGTTCAATCTCACATATTGAATGTGACACGATTATTATGGATGAAAAGTCACGTTCTGATACAATTCCATTCAACGAAATCCACAACAGCAATGTGACCTTAGAACACGAAGCGAAAGTCTCAAAAATATCAGAAGAGCAACTCTTCTACTTAATGAGTCGTGGGTTAGATGAGGCAACTGCCACTGAAATGATTATTATGGGCTTTGTTGAACCATTCGCTAAAGAATTACCACTTGAATACGCCGTTGAACTTAACCGTTTAATCGCTTATGAGATGGAAGGATCGGTTGGGTAGATTCATTAACTGCACTATCTAATTAAAAAAAGCTTGAGCAGAGACAATATAATCTGCTCAAGCTTTTTTAACTAGATAATATGACTTGTTAAAAAACACCCTATCGAGACTTTATTGATGTGGTGTTTAGATGTCGATTTCCCATTCAGTTCCGATTACTTGGGTGCTCAGGATAATAGAAGCCGCCACATCGTGGGTCTTCATTTTCTTGGATAGTCATCATTTCCTTAGCGAGTTATCCAATCACTAGCCAAATATTGCCATCTTTCAAGTCGAATTCATTCGCCATATATAACTTAGCCCCATTATGTACATATTCCTTTAACGTGCCAACGCTTAATATAGTTACTTTGCTGATCCGTATCCATAATATTGACTGTATCTTCCTCGTTGATCAATATTAACCTCGATTCCACTGGAACATGTCCCCAATCTTCTGTAAATTTTCTACTAATTTCCCACGCGCTCGCTTCATCTGAATAAAGAAATCATTGCCGATCTCTCTTCCATTGTACATCTACATTCCATTTTCATATACTTAATTCTGAAGCAAATTCTTGACCTCAAAATGAAAGTCTTTACGTGACGAGATCAACATAACTTCTATCTGCATACGCCCAGCAGCCAGCGGAAAATTCAAATCTGCTAAAACCAGCCAATTTTTTGGTAATCTCTGGCAACAGCAACAACAAACATTCGCTCTCACCAATAAAGCACGTCCGGTAATTCTCCAAACGCCACTCCAAATTTTTTGGTAACTTGTAGCGGTCTCTCAAACACTCCAAAAATTGCAGTTTATTCAATATAATCCAGCCTCCCTTTTTAGTCCTATGTATATATACGTAAAAAAGAGAGGATTCCATTAATTTGTTTTTGTAAATTTTGGTTTTTGGACCTCGTGATGATGGACGAGGCCAGTTTTCTCTGATATTCGGCCTCGTATACCCACACGAAGTCACTTCCACTCATTTTCAGGCCCCTCACCGATTCAGCAACGAATAATATCTTCCAAATAAAAAGGCACAATCCATATTAGTCATTACTAACATGGATTGTGCCTTATTTTCTACCAGTTTGCATTATCTAATTCAGCTTGTGTCCAAGGATATGGACTAACAGTAATGGGTTCCAATGTTTCTGGATGTGAAACTGTTACAACATTTGTTGTCAGATTATTTGGATGAGCTTTAACATCCGCATAGAAATAACCATTACTATCCGCTGTTATGGGTGGGATGCCCGTTGAAGCGTAACCGTCTAATTGCATTATATTTACTTCTGCAAAAGGATAAGTATACCCTTCAATATAACTTTGTCCTACGAAATACCGTTCTAACGTTAGATAACCCGATTCATGTGCTAACGCCGTAGGTTGGTACTGTACAATTGGCAATTCTGCTTCATAAACTTGTTGTCCCTGTTCATTTAGGATTGTTATTGTTGGAACTCTCCCCACCGCAGCGTCGGCATCAATTGAAAAATACCCCTCATCATTAGGTGTTGTTTCAATGACAGATAGTACCTCATCATTCATAGTCTGTGTCATAGTGACCACTATGTTATATAATGGGTTGACATAACCTGTGACTAAACCATCTTGTGGAAAGACGGGTTCAATAACTAATTCATCTAATTGAGTAGACAGTAGTTCCCACGTTACAGGTGGTATATCGCCTCGTCGCGAGGATAACATTCGCCAATCTTCAGGAACTGACCAATTACTTTCAGTTAAATCTCCCGGTACGATAGTAGAAGCGCCTCTTTCCTTCGCTGCCAAAGCTTCTAATTCTTCGCGAGTCTCAAGGGTCGCATATTCCTCAAAGACTTCAGGTTGATTATGATTATCCCACTTCAATAAACTAATCCCACCTTGATTATTATAAAAGAAATAAATGATATATTGCCAATCTCGTAACGGTTCAGTAATCATTCGACTATTAATATGAACGGGTCTCTCTTCCTGATTATTAGGTACTTTAACCACTAACTCTTTTGTTTCATTGACTTCTGGATGTCCTTCCAAATAAAGAGCATTCTGCCTTGATCGGTTAGGGCCCCAATAACTGTAATACATTGAAATTTTGTTACCTTCAATAGTTACATCAAAGTCAGCAAATTCTCGCTCAGTATTATCTACATGATAAAACCTCATGTTTTTTGGCAACTTATCAAACTCTACTGTAAAAGGATATAACCTTTGCCTTTCGTCTTCAGTAGTATTCTCTTCTAAGTATCGATTCAAATAATCTCCGACAACCATGCTTTGTGCCGTTGAATGTTTTCCATCAATACCATAAGATCGAAAACCTTTAATCTCTCCTGTTGATAAAATATTAGCTTCTTCCTCAGCTAAATAGAGCTCGGCTTCCTCTCTAGTAACTTCCCCATTTATAACCTCCATCAAACTAGAAATAACCCGCTCACGTTGCTCAGCTAGCGTCTCTGCATTCACTAGCTGAGCCTGACTAAAAAACATGCTTGAACAAAGCAACAACAGACACAATCTCATTGTTAGTTTCATATCTTTTCTCCTGTACAAAATTTTTAAAAACATATTTTTATTGATGATATAAAAGAACTTTATAATAAGCAAGCTTAGTTAACTTGTTTATTTATTATATTCGATATCCACTAACTTAACCATTTGTTTATTATCTGTGCTTAAAAATAAATTTGTATATGATGGTATATCGAATATAATCCACAAAAAGGAATCTGTTCATTGGCTTTTAAAATTTAAAGGTAAAGAGGCTGATACAAATAATTTTTTGGGCCTCGTGGTGATGGACTAAGCCAGTTTTGCTTGATATTTGGCCTCTTAAGTCTACACGAAGCCACTTTCCTCTGATATCCGGCCTCGCCAAACCTCACGAAGCCGGATTCCCTCAATATACGGCCTCGTCCCAAAGCTCGAGGCCATTTCTCACCTTACATGACAAAAAAAACAAACTATCTCACTTAGAGGCGCACCCTAAGCTTGATAGTTTGTTTTACTTTCAAAATACTATTACAATAGCATTTTAATTTTCCTCTAGATTACTCTCTAGATTTGAATTTTTGACTCAAAACTAACCCTAAGCCAGATACCAAGACTAGCAATCCAATCCACACATACGATTCCTCACCTGTTGAAGGTAAGTCCGAATCTCCTGATTGACCTGGTCTAGATGGTTTGTCAGGATCAGTTGGTGTTGTTGGACTTTCTGGGTCGTTTGGATCTTCCGGATCTTCCGGATCTTCCGGATCTTCCGGATCTTCCGGATCTTCCGGATCTTCTGGATCTTCTGGAGTTCCTGGTTCTTCTGGATCTTCAGGTTCTCCTGGTTCATCCGGATCAACTGTGTTAACAAAGACTGGAATATCTCCATTAGCTGTTTGATAAGTGATATTTGCGATTAATTCATCGCCTTCACTTATTACTTCAACTGCGACTTTGTACTCAGTATTGTCATAAGTGACTTCGTCATCATTACCTTGTAATTCACGGATTGTGTACTCGTAAGTACCCGCTTCTGTGAATCTTATCGAACTGAATTGAACACTGCCATCTGCCGCATTATTAGCTGTTCCAATCACATTACCGTTTTGAATCACTACGAACTTAAATTCATTTGCTTTAAGTTCTCTACCTTCAAGTTCTTTAAGAGCTTGTAAGTTGACTGAAACTGATGGGTCTGGTGTTGGATCTGATGGTTTGTGCGTATTCGTGATTACTACTACGCCATCTACTAATTCAGTAGTTGTTTCGTAGCCCTCTGGAACACTCACTTCAGTAACTGTGTAAGTAATAGCTTCGCCAGTTGCATTGACTGCTAGATTCGTCCAAGTGTATGACCAGTTGTTTGCTTCATCTAAGACAACTGTCTCACCTTGGTTTTGACCATTGGCAACTAATTGCACTTCGATACTGTCAGGTCTGATGCCATCACGGTTCTCTTCATCATTCCAAACTTTATTCACTGTTAAGTCTCTGACTTCTGGTGAATACGTGTTTGTCAGAATGATATTTCCATGATTGTCATTATTGACTGTGACTTCATAGCCTTCTGGTGTATTTATCTCAACGACTGAATACTCGATGGCTTTACCATCAATATTTAATGGTAAACCTGACCAGCTTGCTGTCCAGTTATTCTCAGCGTTCAATTCAGCGGTTTGACCTTCAAGTGCTTCGCCGTCAGCTGTTAATTGAACTTGGATACTGTCTGGACGGTTGCCGTCTTGGTTATTCCCATCTTGCCAATCTTTTGTGACCGTTACAGAAGTTTCTTCTGGAGTGTATCTATTCGTAATCACACTCTCGACAATTTCTGTTGAGTAATTTTCAACTGTATCTTCTGTAATCGTGTATGTAATTTCTACACCGTTCTCGAAGACAGGTAAGCCTTCAAAGACATGTGACCACTCGTTGGCTTCTGATAATTCAACAGCATCGATTGGTGTTCCATCCGCTAATAAGTTAGCAGTGATACTTTCTGGTCTTAAACCATCTTGATTGTCTGCGTCATCCCATACTTTACTTACTGGTACGTCTTTCACTGCTGGTGTATGTGTGTTTGTAATAACATTCACACCTTCAACAACTTCTTGAGTTGCTTCGTAACCTTCAGGAACTTCTGTTTCTTCAACCGTATATTCAATGGCTGTTCCTGAGGCGTTGACTGGTAATTCAGTCCAAGTTTGTGCCCATGCATTTTCTGCATTTAATTCAACCGGATCGCCTAATGCTTCACCGTCGGCCATTAGTTGAACCGTTACGCTTGTTGGACGTAGACCGTCTTGATTGTCTGCATCATCCCAAGCTTTTTCTACTGCTAAATGTGTTACTGCTGGCGTGTAGCTGTTCGTAATCACAACATTTGTTGGATCTTCAGCATTGACAACGACTTCATATTCTTCTGGAACATTCGTTTCAGAGACCGCGTAGCTAATTGCTGCGCCAGCTTCATTCACTTTTAAGTCCGTCCAAGCATATGACCAATCGTTATCTGCATTTAATTCAACCGCTTCGCCATAAGGTTCACCATTGGCTGTTAATTGAACTTGGATACTTTCTGGTCTAATACTATCTTGGTTGTTAGCATCATCCCATACTTTTCTAACGTTTATATCATTGACTGCTACATCATGAGAGTTCATTACCGTAATTGTATTCTCTTCAATTGGACTAATTGTTGACGTATACCCTTCTGGTAAGTTAACTTCCGCAACTGTGTAGGCAATTGCTTCGCCAGCAGCATTCACTGCTAGATTTGTCCATGTATATGACCAGTTGTTTGCTTCATTGAGGACTATTAGGTCGCCTTGGTTTTGACCGTCAGCAACTAATTGTACTTCGATACTTTCTGGTCTTAAGCCATCACGGTTCTCTTCATCATTCCAAACTTTATTCACCGTTAAGTCTGTAACTTCTGGTGTATAAGTGTTTGTCAGAATAATATTTCCGCGATCTGCGTCATTTACTTCTACTGTAAATTCTTCTGGTACATTTGACTCAACAACTGAGTAAACAATCGCTGTTCCATCTGCATTTAATGGTAAGCCTGACCAGCTTGCTGTCCAATTATTCTCCACGTTCAATTCAGCTGTTTGGTCAATGATTTCACCGTCTGCTGTTAATTGAACTTGGATACTCTCTGGACGGTTACCGTCTTGGTTATTACCATCTTGCCAGTCTTTTGTGACCGTTACAGATGTTTTTTCTGGTGTATAACTATTCGTAATGACACTATCAACAATGTCTGTTGAATAATTTTCGACTGCGTCTTCTGTAATCGTATAAGTGATCTCTTCACCATTGTTGTAAACTGGAAGATTTTCAAATACTGTAGCCCAATCGTTTGCGTCGTTCAATTCAACTGTATCAACGACTTCACCATCCGCTAATAAATTAGCAGTGATACTCTCTGGTCTTGAACCATCTTGATTGTCTGCATCGTCCCAAACTTTACTTACTGGGATATCTGTAACTGCAGGTGTATGAGTGTTCGTTATAACATTCACACCCTCAACAACTTCTTGCGTTGCTTCGTAACCTTCAGGGATAGTTGTTTCTTCAACCGTATATTCAATGGCTGTTCCTGAGACGTTGACTGGTAATTCAGTCCAAGTTTGTGCCCATGCATTTTCTGCATTTAATTCAACCGGATCGCCTAATGCTTCACCGTCGGCCATTAGTTGAACCGTTACGCTTGTTGGACGTAGACCGTCTTGATTGTCTGCATCATCCCAAGCTTTTTCTACTGCAACTTGTGTGACTTTTGGTGTATAGCTGTTCGTAATCACAACATTCGTTGGATCTTCTGCGTTAACAACAACTTCATAGTCTTCAGGAACATTTGATTCAGAAACGGCATAGTTAATTGCTGCGCCAGCTTCATTCACTTTTAAGTCCGTCCAAGCATATGACCAATCGTTATCTGCATTTAATTCAACCGGCTCACCGTATAGTTCACCATTAGCTGTTAATTGAACTTGGATACTTTCTGGTCTGTTGCCATCTTGGTTATTAGCGTCATCCCATACTTTTCTGACCGTTACAGATGTTTTTTCTGGTTCTGGTTGATCTTCGCCAGGTGTATTCTGGAAAACAATAGAACTAGGTGTTGTACCATTTTCAGAAACTCTAATAGTAATTGGCTCAGGTGATAGGATATAGCCTTCAGGAGCAACTAACTCCGTTAGTAAATAAGAACCTATGCTTTTCACTGTTAATGTTTTATTATCTTCCCCATTTACAAGTTGACCATTAGCAATTCTAATATTATCAAAGATAGTTACATTTCCGTCATCTTCAACTTTTTCAAGTTTAAATTGAGCAACTTGATTTTCATCTAGAACTCTCTCTCCAGTCACACTATCCACTTTTGAGATATTCAATGGATAAGTACCTGGATCTACAATTGTAATGTTAGCTGGTGGATCTGTTTTAGTTATAAAGTTTGAAATAGTGTCTCCAGCTTTAAGATCAATACCTTCTTTTAATTTCACTCTAAATCTTAATGAAATTGGTCCCGTACCAAATCTAGTTCCATTATTGGCAATTTTTAGGGCGCCGTCTTCAAAAATAACATCAACTTGTCCTCCCAAGTTTGTATAAGCACCCTGAGTTCCATTTGATGGAGTTGCTGAATCAGAATCCCCTGATGATAATAATCCAATAAACTCAAGTTGATTAGGAATAATATCCTCTAAAGGAATAATTGTTGTATTATAAAAATCGGTTTGTGGAATTAAATCAATTTTGTAGTTAAACTCTGTATGTTTCAGTTTACCTTCTGCATCTAATTCTAATGGATAGTTTTTAACATAATCAATTTCATCTAAATCAGTAACAGTTTTACGAACATACAACTCTCCACCAGTGGTTTCTCCTGATGTTTGTGTTGACGATGTATAGTCGATTCCTGTGTCAGTTCCTGTTAAACTGGCATTGTTTCTAATTAACGCTTGACTTTGATCAGTAATCGTTTTTGTTGTTAAAGTTACGTTAATAACCCAACGCGCTTTTTTTATTTCTTCTGGCATAGCATCATCAAAATCTAAAGTTAGAACTCCATCATTCAGATTAGTATTAATATAATCTGTACTTTGCCCATTCCAATTATCAGATAAAGAAATATCATAACCTGCATCTAAATCAAAAATTGGATCCAGAACATCCGTTATCGTTGATTTTGAAATATCAACCGCATTTACTCCAGCATTCCAATCATTAACAACGAATGTATATGTAACTTTAAATGGTTCACCTAAAACAGGTGTGCTTGGATTTGTAGTTTGAGTTTTATTAAATACGTTACTATCAGTTATTGTTGTTTGACCTTTTCGGTCAATTACATTTGTCGTCGCTTCTCCAGTATCTTTGAAATCTCCGGCCTCTGCGACTGCTGTATTTTTATAACTATAGTAATCAAAGGCAGGTATTGGCGACCAATAATCTTTTTGATTATTTAATGCAGTAATATTACCTTTTAAAATAATTGTATAATCAGCTGGCTCTTTTCCAGCATTAAATTTGAATTGTTTATTCTCGATTGAGTAGTTACCGATTGTTTCATCTGTGTTATCTACTGTTCCTACTTGTACTGTAACTCCTCCATCCGATGTGATCGTCACATCAGATAATTCAAATTCAACTTTGTGATTTGGGTCCAAATTATCAGTTAAAACGAGATTTTCTGTTAGTTGCTTACTATTTTCTTCTTTAAATTTTGACATATTTAATTTAAGAGTATAAGTCACAGGTATCGGGATTAAATTACCTTCATTATCAAACGTTGCATTAGCAGTAGTTGGATCAACATACTTCTCTAACACATTGCTAGGGTATTCTGGTATAACTTCAGGTTTTTCACCAGGAACATTAACATTACCACTATACTTACCATCTCTATCTTCATCATTAATCTTTGCTTTATTATTGAAAACATATGATACAGAACCTTCTTCGCCATCTAATTGTTCATTCTCTAATAATTGATTAAGATGAGTTTCTAAAGCTTTCGCATCATTAACATTTGCATTATAGTTAATCGTAATACGACTATTAGGTGGTAGCTCATAGCCTTCAATACTAAATGTATTACCATTGATTGTTAAGTAATCAGTTAAATCAACAGTAGTGTTTTCTTTATTCCATCCGTTTGAATCCCATGATTCTAAAGTTGCTGTAAAACTACCTTCATTATAGGTTAATAAATCATCTAACTCATCCTTAATGTTAAGAATTCCACCTGTAGTAGTTTGATAAACTAAGGTATAAGGAATATTTACTGAGGTAATATCATCCTCGACAGTAATAAATTGCTCTCCATCTTCATTTACTTCGCCTTTAATTTTATTTCCTAGATCCCATATATAACTTTGAACATTCTTACTGCTTTTTTCCTCTTTAATATCACTCTCAGAATCACCAGGTTTTCTTATAAAAATAGACGTCTCAGTCGTTACTCCATCTAATTTCCATGAGATGGTGTACTCTTTTGACTCTTCAACTTGCTTTACATTTGATCTAATGCTTATAATCCCTTGGTTATTACCACTTAAACTATCTTTAAATTTTATCTTATATACGTTACCCTCTTTTTCGACTGTATAACTTACATTATCTTGGAGTTCATTCAACTCAACGAAATTAGGATCAATTTCAATAGTGAATTCTTCTCCTCCAGACAATTTAGTTAAATCGTATTGGAAGCGAAGTGCAAATTCACCTGTTCCTTCATTATATTCTGGCTCTAATGCATAGAAAGCATCACTTGTTGCTCCTATTGCCATTACTTTCATACTGTCGCTATCTTCATCATCTTCTTCGGGATAAATGATGTTTGGATTTACGAAGTTATATACTACCGGACCAATTTGGTCAACTGTATTACCATTTTCTAAAACTTGTGCTGTTACGGGAACTGTAATATTTTCTTCTTGAATTTCAGTAATCGTTTTGAATTCAAATGAGAAATCTTTATTGTATCCAGTAGGTAAATCACCGATGTTATAATTAACATAGAGATTATTATCATCGTAGTGTTGTGATAAATTAGTTAATCCTTGATTATAGAAGTAGTCAGAAATATTACTATATTCTTCAATATAATTTACAGGTAACTGAACTCTTACAACTACGTTTTCTGCAGCAGCATTACCAATATTCGCTATATTAAATTTCAACGAACTAGTATAACCAACGGCTTCACTTTCATACGTTTGTTGAATAAAAGAAACAACCACATTTGATGATGCATTTTCTTCAACTGATTCAACTTCAGTTTCATCAAACTCCAAATTCTCCTCTAAATTTGAATTATCATCATCTGATATTTCGTCATATTCACTATTTATCTCTTCTTCTGTGACCACCTCTTCAACAAGATTTTCTTGTTCTGATGGTGGGACTATATTTAAATCACCTGATTCTTCAGTTACTAATTCAACATCTTCATATACTTCTTGGTGACTTTCTATTGCCACTTCTTCACCTTCTGCAAAAACAGACTGTAAACTAAATAATGGTTGAATAAAAATATTAGCTAATAAAACACCAACCATAAATAGATTTCCTTTTTTGATCATTGGTCTTCTCCTCACTATAATTATTATATATGATGAATTGTAAAATTAAGTGCGACAAATAAAGAAACCCATAACAGGTTCGTGTAAAATGTTAGTAATGACAAAAACATAAACACGGAGGTCTGTTATGAGCTACACACATCTTACCATAGAGGAACGTTCAAAAATAGAAATACTCTATCAAGAAGGCTATAAAATTAATCGCATTGCTCAATTAATCGGGCGCCATCGGTCAACGATTTATCGAGAACTTAAACGATGCCCTTCAGATCAATACCAAGCTCAGGATACCCATGAAGGTGCCAATCAACGTGCACGTCTTAAGGGTAGAAATCCTAAGTACACGGTCGAGCTACTTAAAGACATTCAAGATAAATTAGAACGTACATGGTCACCTGAACAAATTGTTGGACGAGATTATCAGGGGAAAATTTCCTTTAAATCCATCTATAACTGGATTTACCAAGATATCTTAAAGGTGCCCCTAACGGTCTTAAGACACAAAGGAAAAAGTCGAGAGCCTCAAGAAACGCGAGGAAAGTTTAATATCGGCACTCCCATCTCAAAACGCCCCAAATCTGTGAAGAATCGAAAAGAGTTCGGGCATTGGGAACTCGACACAGTTGTTTCTTCTCGAGGTAAGAGTAAAGGTTGTTTCGCGAGCTTTGCAGAACGAAAAAGCCGTATATATATTGCTTTACCCATGCCAAATCGCTCTAAAGTTGCTATGCAAACTGCGATTGAAGATTTGAGAGAAAACTTACCTAAGGAAGCTTTAAAGTCCTTTACCTCAGATCGAGGAAAAGAATTTGCTTGTTATCCTGAGGTCGAAGCAGCAGGGATTGATTTTTATTTTGCCGATGCTTATAGTGCCTGGCAAAGAGGAACCAATGAGAACTCTAACGGTTTACTGCGTGAGTTTTTTCCTAAGAAAACAGACCTCGCTAGAGTAATTTCCCAAGAACTCAACCAAGCTTTGTGGTTAATGAATAATCGACCTAGGAAATGCTTAGATTACCAAACACCTTTGGAAGTATTTTTACACGAACTCTTATTAATTGAGTAAATAAAAAATTGTCGCAATAATTATTGCAATTCAACAAATAAAAAAATGATGTCATTTTATTACGGAGGTATGTTATGAAAGAAAAAATGATAAATAATTTAGAAGCACGGTTTAAAGAGGTATTTCAAAGCTCCTCAACATCCCAATACTTCTCACCAGGACGTGTAAACCTCATCGGGGAACATGTTGATTACAATGGAGGTCACGTACTTCCTTGCGCAATTACACAGGGAACAATGGGGCTAGTGAGGTTGCGTGATGATATGACGGTCAATTGTATATCAGATAACTTTGATGAATTGGGTGTTATTTCGTTTGATTTAGACCAAGAGTTGATCTTTGATAAGCAAGATAATTGGACGAATTATGTTAAAGGAATGATTAAGTATGTTCGAGAAGCAGGACATACAGTGGACAAAGGATTTGACTTACTCATTTACGGAGATATCCCTAACGGAGCGGGGCTTTCGTCATCTGCATCTTTAGAATTATTAATCGGAGTCATATTAGAATCAGAGTTTAATTTAGACTTAGAGCGATTAGATTTAGTGAAAATTGGGCAAAGAGTTGAGAATGATTTTATTGGTTTAAACACGGGTATAATGGATCAATTCGCCATTGGAATGGGTCAAAATGATCATGCCATCTATCTAGATGTAAATACGCTTGACTATACGTTAGTGCCGGCAGAATTTGGTGATAACGTCATCTTGATTATGAATACAAATAAACGCCGCGAGTTGGCTGATTCTAAGTATAACCAAAGACGTTCTGAGTGTGAGGCAGCGCTAGAGGAGCTTCAAACAGAATTAAATATTCAGACTTTAGGCGATTTATCGAACGAAGCATTTGATGCTAATACTGGACTGCTTAGTAATGAGACTTATTTAAAGCGTTCTCGACATGCAGTATACGAAAATACTCGAACACAAGAAGCAGTTGAATTATTGAAAGCAAATCAACTTGAAGAGTTTGGCCAGCTGTTGAATCAATCACATATTAGTCTTCGAGAAGATTATGAAGTGACTGGTGCTGAATTAGATGCTTTAGTTGAAGCAGCTTGGGATCAAAAAGGCGTTCTTGGTGCACGCATGACGGGGGCTGGTATGGGTGGTTGTGCTATTGCTTTAGTAAACAAAGAAGCAGTGGAAGAAGCAATTAATCAAATAGGACAACGATACAAAGACCAAATCGGTTATGATGCGAGTTTTTATATCGCTAAAATTGGCGACGGCGCGAAGAAATTATAAAGCAGACTATTGATAGGAGGAATTTTGTGAGTTTAAACATTCAAAAAACAATTCATCAGTTCACAGACAAAGCGGTTCAATTAAAAGTACTGGATGCGTTAGACCGTCATTATACTGTCAATCGCTTGCTGGCTATTTTAAATCTTAAAGAAGCAGGTTTACCTGAAGTGGCTCAAGCGGACGTTAGCTTGTTGGAGTACATGGACATGTTAGTACAATATGCAAAAGATGAGCGAATTATTGATGTGACGCAATCAGAGACTGAGATGCTGGAAGCGAGAATCATGGATTTAATAACACCACCCCCATCGAGCGTGAATCAGAAGTTTTGGGACAAATATCAAGCGAATCCAGAACAAGCGACGGACTATTTTTACGAATTATCACAACAAAATGATTATATTAAAACACGTAATATTGCGAAAAATATTATCTTTACTGGACAAAGTGAGTATGGGGATTTGGAAGTGACAATCAATTTGTCAAAACCCGAAAAAGATCCAAAGGAAATCGCGAAAGCATTAACTCAAGAAAGTGTGGACTATCCTAAGTGTGTGCTTTGTATGGAGAACGAAGGGTATGAAGGGCACGCGAATCATGCTGCGCGTCAAAACCACCGGATTATTCGTATTGACTTACCTGAAGAAACGTATGGTTTCCAATATTCACCGTATGTTTACTATAACGAGCATTCAATTTTTTTAAATGAAACCCATATGCCAATGGCGGTTGACCGTAAATGTTTTAATAATATCTTAGAAATTGTGAAAGTATTACCACATTACTTTGTGGGTTCAAATGCTGATTTACCACGTGTAGGTGGGTCAATCCTAGCACATGACCACTATCAAGGTGGGCGTCACGTATTTCCGATGGAAAAAGCTAAAGGCTTTAAGACGGTACAATTAAATAAATTTGATCAGGTTGAAGCTGAATTAGTTTATTGGCCGATGTCTGTGATTCGTTTAAGAAGTAATAAAGCAGAAGATTTAGTTGAAGTATCAACGTTTATCTTAGATCAGTGGATGGCATATTCAGATAAAGACCTAGATATTATCGCTTATACCGATGAAGAGCGTCATAATACCATTACGCCAATTGCTCGGTTTAAAGATGGTAAGTTTGAGATGGACTTAGTTCTGCGTAACAACCGAGCGAGTGAAGACTATCCGGATGGAATCTTCCATCCGCATCAAGATGTGCATCATATTAAGAAAGAAAATATCGGTCTCATTGAAGTGATGGGCTTAGCGGTATTGCCACCAAGATTAGTGACTGAATTAGAGACGGTTAAAGCGTATCTATTAGGAAAAGGAACTATAGAAGAAGTGACACCTGTTCATCAAGAATGGGCTGTGGAGATGGCAAGCAATACGGAAGCAATTACTGAAGAGTCAATCCAATCAGTGATTGAAGAGAATATGTCATTAAAATTCGCTCGCGTCTTGGAAGATGCTGGTGTATTTAAACAGACAGATGAAGGTAGAGCAGGGTTTATTCGCTTTATCGATGCATTGAATCAAGTGTAAAGGGTGTGAATAGATGAATGTATTAGTTATAGGTGGAGCCGGCTATATTGGCTCACATGCTGTTAATAAGCTGATAAAAAAAGACTACAACGTTAGCGTCTTAGATAATTTAGTGACGGGTCACCGCGGTGCGGTAGATGAAGCGGCTACTTTTTATTTGGGTGATATTAGAGACAAGACGATGTTGAATCAAATTGTACAAGATGAACAGATCGAGGCTGTTTTTCATTTCGCGGCCAGCTCATTAGTGGGGGAATCGGTTGAGAAACCGTTGAAATACTTTAACAATAACGTTGTTGGTATGGAAGTACTACTTGAAGTCATGCAAGAGAATGATGTGAAGAAAATTATCTTCTCCTCAACTGCTGCAGTGTATGGGGATGTCCAAGCGCCTTTAATCACGGAAGATGAGCTGAAAGCTCCAACGAGTCCGTATGGTGAAAGCAAGTTAATGATGGAGAACATGATTAAGTGGTGTGATTTAGCACACGCGATTAAGTTTGTATCATTGCGTTACTTTAATGTCGCTGGCGCATTGAGTACGGGTGGAATTGGTGAAGATCATGATCCAGAAACGCATTTAATCCCTATTGTACTACAAACGGCTTTAGGTCAACGTGATGCAATGACGATCTTTGGTGATGATTATGATACGCCGGACGGAACATGTATCCGAGATTATGTACACGTTGAAGACTTGATTGACGCACATATTCTGGCTCTAGAGTATTTAAATACGAACACTGAAAGTCAGATATTTAACTTAGGTAGTAGTACGGGGTATTCCGTGAAAGAAATTGTTGAAGCGTCACGTAAAGTAACGGGGAAAGAAATCCCAGTAAAAATCGGTGAACGACGAGCTGGAGATCCAGCAAAATTAGTAGCCGCGAGCGAAAAAGCGCGTGAGATATTAGGATGGAAACCGGCCTATGAAACGATTGAGGGTATTATTCAGACTGCTTGGAACTGGCATGAAGCTAATCCTGAGGGGTATGCTAATTAAAATATCAAAAACCTTGTGGCTACACTAGCTACAAGGTTTTTTTGAGTTAATAAACTAATTTATATGTTGTTGCACTTTCGAACTGTGTTCCTTTTCGTAAGATATCATTCCCAAAGGCATCGTGATTAACCGCATCAGGGATAGTCTGAGTCTCAAGTGTAACTCCAGCGTATTGATGTAGTTCCTCACCCCAAATTCCCATTGGAGGATCTACGACACTATGTGTGTAAACGACAACTGATTCACAGTCTGTAGATACTTCGATGGAACGATTCAAGACAGGGACCGATAAGACAATAGGAGTATCTGAAGCATCTGCTTGTATAACAAAAGGGTGGTCAAATCCATTTTTCAACTCAACTTGAGCGTCATTTAATTTGAACTGATCTCCAATCTGTTTACCTTCACGTACGTCAAAAGCTGTACCCTCTACGCTTGATAATTCACCAACGGGTGTTCCTTCTGCTTTAACGGGTACATACTTATCCGCTTCGATCTTTAGTTGGTGATTAAGAATAGGCACTGTATGTGTTCCATTTAAGTTAAAGTAGACATGATTGGTCGGGTTGAATAGTGTGTCTGCATCCGAAGTAGCTTTATAAGTGATTTTCCATTCATTATCGACCGTATAAGTATGGATAACTTGAGCTTCTAATGTGCCGGGGAATCCATTCTCACCATCTTGATCAGTCAAGGAGAATGTAATACAAATTTCTGAGTTTGTTTGTATAATGTCGTATTCCCAATACCTCAAATCAAAGCCATTAGGTCCACCGTGTAAGTGGTTATCACCCTCATTTAGAGGGAGTTGATAGTCGTTTCCATCAATTGAAAATTGTCCCTTGCTTATTCTTCCCGCAATTCGGCCGATTGTTGCTCCGTAATAATAGCCTTTTCCTTTTTCGGCTTCTTGAGGGTTATCAAAACCCAGTATTAAGTTATCTGAGCCAATCTTCCATTGGTTGATTCGAGCTCCTAGATTGGTGAAAGTAATAATAACATCATTGTTTGTAATTTGAATTAAATCATACTCTTTGCCGTTGCATGATCCATATTTTTTAATAGTATAATCCATATTCAGTAAGCGCCTCCATTATTGTGATGTATCAAATTTAGCTTATTTAATCAACAAATACAAGAAGAAGTTATAAAATATACATTGATACTTATCAGAACTTAGAGATCAGTAATACCTATAATTTATCTTTCTTCACCCCCAATGTTATAATAATCTCAGAACGCTTTATACATCACAAGGAGGCATAACATGAGAGTTGGATTTATCGGTTTAGGTGTCATGGGACAAAGTATGGCAGGGCACATTCTTGAAGCAGGGCATGAATTATTTGTATACAATCGAACAAAATCAAAAGCCAAGAACTTAGTCGACAAAGGTGCAACGTGGTTGGATACACCTAAAGAAGTAGCAGAAGCAACAGACATTGTCATTACGATTGTTGGCTATCCACAAGACATTGAAGAAGTGTATTATGGGAATAAAGGCTTGTTTACGGGAGCTCATTCAGGCAGCTTGTTTATTGATATGACAACAAGTACACCGTCGTTAGCGATACAATTGGCAGACAAAGCGAAAGAATTGAATGTTAGCGTATTGGATGCGCCTGTAACAGGTGGGGATATTGGCGCTCGTGAAGGGCGTCTGGCTGTTTTAGTTGGAGGGAATGCAATTGATCTAGAGAAAGCGCGTCCGGTTATTGATACATTCGCAGCCAATGTGACTCATTTTGGTGAGCATGGCTCCGGCCAACATGCCAAAGCAGTCAACCAAATTATGGTTGCTGGAACGATGTTAGGCTTGGCTGAGATGATGACCTATGCTAAAAAAGCGAATCTATCGTTAGATAAAGTGGTCGAAACAATTGGATCTGGAGCAGCGAGTAACCGCTCCTTAGCAAATTATGGGCCGCGAATTATTCAAGATGACTACTCACCTGGCTTTTTTGTGAAGCATTTTGTGAAAGATTTAAAGATTGCTTTAGATGAATCTAAGAAAATGGAACTGGAGTTACCGATGACTGAATTAGCGCATAAATTATACACGCAACTTGCTGAGGCAGGGCATTCAGATGAAGGAACTCAAGCTATTGTGAAGTTATGGTGGGACGGAGAATTAAATGAATGAGCCAAAGTTAGCGATTTTTGGATTGATACTGGTTATTTTATAATCTATTTTAAAACTTGGATAATTCTGTTTTGGAAGTCTCGAATAATAACGAAAATGAGATTATTAAAGTTTTTAAAAAATTTAACTTAATATAACAGAAAATAACTCGTAAAAAACCTAAATATTTTTTACGAGTTATTTATAATATTTAATTGAAATCATCATTAATCCTCACGGCATAAGCGTCCGAAATAATCCTAGTTAGAATAGATAAAGGGAGTCTTGATTTGACTTCAAATTCAGGGATAAAGGAGTCAGAAGCCTTAAATCCTAGAAATAATAAAGTGGAGTTTTTCGCTAAAGAGCTATGTTTAGAGGTCGTAATAGTTATAGTTGTTGTTTCGTTTCTCAAACAATTGTCACTAGCCTCAACCAACTCTTCGGTCTCGCCACTTAGGGAGATAAAAATCACTACATCATCTTCATGAATATTCCTACTTTTGATTCTGATGATATTTGGATCTGAGTATGTTTCACAATATTTATTGAGAACAAGAAATTTTAACATCATTTCTTCTGCAACATAAGTCGATAAGCCTCTGGCAAAAATAATTACTTTTCTAGAAGAACTTATTTTTTGGACAGCATCCTCTATTGTAGTACTATCAACTTGCTTTATAGTTAGCAGTGTTTCTTGTTCATTCTTTTCTATCGCACGGCGAATATTTTGATCAGCAACATCAATAAGTTCGAAATTCCATTCTTCATTTGAATTTGTAGAACTTTTTAAAGTATGTCTAAATGATGTATAGCCTTCAAAACCCATTTTTTTCATAGTTCTAACAATAGTCGCAGTTGATACATTTGATTTTTCACTTAATTGAACAATGCTCATCGCTGGAATCTTGGTAACATTATCATTGATATATTGCCAAACGAACTCTTCGGACGGCGTTAATTTATTTGTGGTCATTAAATACTTCCTTTCAAAATATTGTAAATGTTTTCGTTTGAAACACAGGCTCTGAAAACATTTTCATTTAGAATTTAGTTATAATATATATGAACGGAGGGATACTGTGATTTACACATTGACAATGAATGCAGCGATTGATCTTTTTATTGAAACAAACAAAGTAGAGTATGATTCAGTAAATAGGTCAAATTATGATGAATTACAACCGAATGGAAAAGGTATTAATGTTTCTTTTATTATGAAACAACTTAATATTGACACCACTGCTTTAGGGTATGTGGGAGGGTTTACAGGCGATTATATCATAAATGAGTTAAATAAGAAAAATATAGGAACAAATTTTGTGTCAGTTGACGGAAACACAAGAATAAATGTGTTTACTAGGGTACTCTCGAAAAAAGATGAATTTAAACTCGTAAACAAAGGGCCGAATATAAATTATCAACAAAAAAATAAATTATTAGATATTATAAAAAATCTTAAAAATAGTGATATGTTAATAATAAGTGGAAGTCTTCCTCGTGGGATTGAACCAAAATTTTTAATAGATATTATAAAAATTTTAAGTGAAAATAAAGTACAATTCATACTGGATACTAGTTATGAAATTGTAATGGATTTATTAGAATTTGAACCTCTTATGTTAAAACCTAATATTGAGGAATTACAAATTTGGACGAAAACGAAAGTGAATTCAACGGAAAGTATGCTAGCTGTGTGTAAAGACTTGATAAAGAAAGGAGCTAAGAGTGTCTTATTGTCCTTAGGATCTGATGGAGCAATGTATGTTAATGATAATTCAGCATTTAAAGTGAATGCACCTCAAGGGAATGTTGTAAATACAGCATGCTCGGGAGATACTTTATTAGGGAGTTTTGTAGCAAAAAGATTAAATGGAGAGTTAGTAGAAGATGCACTAGCATTTGCAGTAGCAGCAGGTAGCTCAACAGCATTTTCACCAGGGTTAACAGATTTTATAGACGTACCGGAATTATTAAAGCAGATAAAAATCGAAAAAATAGTGGAGGAATAAAAAATGGAAAAATACAAAATAATTGCTGCTACAGGATGTCCAACAGGGATAGCGCATACATATATGGCACAAGAAGCTTTGGAGCAGGCCGCTAAAAAAAGGGGAGTACCTATAAAAGTAGAAACACATGGACAAGTTGGAATAGAAAATGAATTAACGCCCTCAGAGATTAAAGAAGCCGATGTGGTAATAATTGCATCAGATAAAGATGTTCAAGCTGAAAGATTTGCAGGAAAGAGAGTAATATCTGTATCAGTTGGTAAAGGAATAAAAGAAGCTGATAATTTAATTGAAAAGGCATTAAGTGGAGAAGGTAAGATTCTTAAAGGTGACAATTATAAGTCTGATACTGATGAAAATACTGAAAATGACGAAACTTTAGGAAGAAAAATTTATAAACACCTAATGAATGGTGTTTCTCATATGCTACCATTTGTAGTAGGGGGAGGAGTTTTGACCGCAGTTTCATTTCTTTGGGGGATTTATTCTGCTGATCCTAATAGTGAGCAATATAATGCATTTGCAGCTACTTTAAATCAAATCGGTGGCTTGTCTATGGGACTAATGGTACCAGTATTTTCTGCATATATTGCTGAGAGTATTGCCAAAAGACCAGGTTTAGTAGTTGGTTTTGTTGGCGGGTTGATAGCTAATGAAACAGGGTCAGGATTCTTAGGAGGAATTCTTTCAGGTTTCTTAGGTGGACTAATAATAATTTTGTTAGCTAAACTATTCGAAAAATTGCCTAAATCTTTAGATGGACTTAAAGCTATATTTTTATATCCAGTTTTAGGTGTATTCTTGATAGGTATTATAGTGTTTTCAACAGGAGGACCAATTGCTAGTGTTAATGAAGGAATGATGAGTTTCCTGGCAAGTGTAGAAGGATCAAATCCGTTACTACTAGGATTAATTGTTGGTTGTATGTCAGGGTTTGATATGGGAGGACCTGTAAATAAAGCTGCATATGTAACAGGAACTTTACTTTTAGGTCAAGGAAACTATACTTTTATGGCCGGAGTATCAGCAGCATGTATAGCCCCTCCATTGATGACAACTGTTGCTGTGCTCTTATTCGGTAAATACTATTCTAAAGAGGAAAGAAATGCGGGTTATGTTAATTTGATTTTAGGGTCAACACACATAACTGAAGGTGCAATTCCATTTGCTGCAAGTAATCCGTTATTAAATTTACCTTCTATTATGCTAGGTTCATCTGTAGCTGCAATTATCACCTACTTATTTCAAGTTCAAGTTCCCGCTCCACATGGTGGATTTTTAGTACTTCCTGTAGTAACACATGGTGTGCAATGGGTATTTGCCATACTAATAGGATCAGTAGTTGGGGGAGTAATGTTAGGATTAATTAAAAAAAGAGATTATAATAAACGAATTATTAGCAATTAAGGAGTGAATAATTTGATAAAAGAAGAACTAATATTTTTAAATAAAAATTTGAAACGAAAGGTCAAGTATTCGAGTTTTTAGCTGAAACTTGTGAAGAGTTTAATATAAGTGATTCTAAAAAAGCAGTATTTGATGAATTAAATAATAGAGAAAATCAAGGAACAACAGGGATGATGGATGGTTTTGCTATTCCACATGCTAAATCTGAAAACATAAATAATGTGAGTGTAATAGTAATTAAAAATGACCATGGGATTAGTTGGGAATCAATGGATGGTGAAGATATAGACTTTATTATAGGTATGTTTATTCCTGAAAATGAAAAAGGTTCAGGTCATTTAAATTTATTATCACAAATTGCTAAGATGTTAATGAAATCAGATGCAAAAGAAAAATTAAAAAAATCTGATTCTGTCGATAAAATAAAAGAAGTACTTTTAAATAATATTAATTAAAACTTTTTAAGTTGTTAAGGAGAGAAGTATGTTAAATATTAGCGAAGAAAAATATGATAAATTAGTCGCATTGTCAAATGAAAATTCAGTGATTTCAGCACTTGCTATTGATCAACGAGGATCATTGAAGAAGATGCTAGGTAGCGAAGATGATTCAACAATTGAAGAGTTTAAAAAGATGATATCAAAAAATTTGACACCTTTTTCATCATCAATTCTATTAGATCCTGAATATGGATTGCCTGCAACAGAGGTACGTGATAAGAATGCAGGTTTAATTCTCGCTTATGAAGAAACAGGATATGATGCCTCATCTGAAGAGAGATATCCGGACTTATTAGACAATTGGTCAGCATTAAGAATAAAAGAAGCTGGCGCAGATGCTGTAAAAATTTTATTATATTATGATATTGATGCTAGTAAAGAAATAAATGATATTAAACATGCCTTTGTTGAACGTGTAGGATCAGAATGCGATGCAGAAAACATTCCATACTTTTTAGAGATATTAACATATGATACAAAAATCCAAGATGTAAAAAGTAGGGAATATGCAGAAGTAAAACCTCATAAGGTAAATAGTGCCATGGAATTATTCTCGGATCCTCGTTATAAAGTAGATGTTTTAAAAGTTGAAGTACCGGTTAACATGAATTATGTTGAAGGGTATGGTAATGATGATGAAATCTTATATTCTAAAGAAGAAGCAAAGCGTTTATTTAAAGAACAATCTGAAAAAACACATCTACCATTTATTTTCTTAAGTGCCGGTGTTTCTGCGCAGTTATTCCAAGAAACGATAAAATTAGCAGGTGAATCAGAGTCTACCTTTAATGGAGTACTGTGTGGCCGTGCAACTTGGAAAGAATCCACTGATATTTTTGCGGCAGAAACAGATTCAGAATATACAGAGACCAATACTTGGTTACAAACGACAGGAAAAAATAATATTGAAGAATTAAATCAAGTGTTGAATCAACATGCAGTTTCATGGAAAGATAAAGTATTAGTGAAATAATCGAATGATTGTATATATTACATACACAATACAAGAGATTTACATGAAGTAAAAAACGCTCTATTCAAATAACATTACCCAATTCAGCCATGAGCCTCAGTGCTCATGGCTTTTTACGTCCCAAAGAAACCTCCATCAACCTATCTCCCACGCACATTTTTAATGTGATATAATTTATTTATATTGAGTCAAGGAGTTGATATACGGTGCTAGCGTTAGTTTTATTTGAGCGAGCTGCAATTGTTATTTTGTTAGCTTATATTCTTATGAACAATGATTATTTAAAACACATGTTATTAAATCGAAGCCAAACGAAATCGGTGATCGGTCTTAGTTTAATTTTTTCAGCATTTGCTATTCTGTCTAATATTACTGGGGTGTTGATTTCTTTTGACCAGCTATCTTTCTATCCCTTATTCGGTCAATTAACGGATGAGGTTGTGATTGCGAATACGCGGGTGTTGAGTATTGGTGTGAGTGGAATTGTTGGCGGGCCTTTAGTAGGAACGATGGTCGGGGTCTTGTCGGGGATCTTCCGATATTTTCAAGGTGGGACGGACCCGCATATTTACCTAATATCTTCTATATTAATCGGAAGCATTGGTGGAGCCTTTGGTCATGCCTCGATTAAAAAGCAAACCTACTTAACTCCGTTTCAGGGTGCAGGTGTGGCGGTACTTTTGGAGCTGGTTCAAATGGCATGTATTTACTTTCTAAGTTCGAACCGCGCGATGGGAGCAAATTTAGTGCAAGTGATTATGTTTCCAATGATGCTCGTTAATAGTGTTGGGATGAGTATTTTCCTATCAATTATATTGAATACGATTCGCCACGAAGAAGGGTTGAGAGCCATTCAAACGCAAGATGTCTTGCAATTGACGAAGGAGACTCTACCTTTATTTGGGAGTGGTTTGAATCCTGAGAATGCGCAGAAAGCAGCTGAGTTGATTCATAAGACGATGAAGGTGTCAGCGGTGAGTATTACGAACCGGAAAGATATTCTTGCTTTTACTGGGGCAGGAAGTGACCATCACCGAGTTGGCTCAGACTTGGTGACGGATTTATCGCGACAAGCGATTACGGAGGGTGAGATGTTGGTGGCGCATACGCGAGCGGAGATTGGTTGCCACTGTGAGTCTTGTCCTTTGGAAGGGGCGATAGTGCTGCCTTTAAATGACGGAAATGATATTGTTGGCACTTTAAAATACTACTTTACAGATGACGACCAATTAACTGAGGTTGAACAGAAGTGGGCTGAAGGACTATCAGAAATCTTTTCAACCCAAATTCAATTAGGAAAAGTTGACTCGCAAAAGCATTTGCTGAAACAAGCGGAGCTACACACTTTACAAGGGCAAGTGAATCCACATTTCTTCTTTAATACGATTAATACGATTAGTGCGGTGATGCGCTTTGATCCTGATAAGGCGAGGCGATTATTAATTAAATTAAGTCAGTATTTTCGTGCGAATTTAACTGGAAACCGCCAAATTTTAGTACAAGTGACGAATGAACTCGAACAAGTCAGAGCGTATTTAGAAATTGAAGAAGCACGCTTTCCAGATAAGTTTGAAATCAGTTTTGATATATCCGAAACGTTGCATCACGTATTAATTCCATCTTTTCTAATGCAAGTGTTAGTTGAGAATGCGATTCATCATGCCTTTAAAGAGCGAGAAACGGACAACAAGATCCATATCGCATTAAAGCCCCAAGGTGAAAACCTAATATTCTCCGTTGAAGATAATGGGTATGGAATTCCAGAATCTATCATTGAAAAGTTAGGGAAAGAGGTTGTGGAATCGGCAGAGGGGTCTGGCACGGCGTTGGAGAATTTAAATAAACGTTTAGTAGGTATCTATGGTACGAAAAGTGAGCTCCAGATTGAATCGTCGTCTGACGGAACCAAAGTGAGTGCTTTAATACCATATCTTTCAGAGAAGGAGAAGATGAATCATGAAAATTCTTTTAGTTGACGATGAGCAATTGGCTCGTCAAGAATTGAGTTATTTACTGACAGAAATAAAGTCGGGGAATGACTATTTTGAAGCGAGTCACATTAAGGCTGCCCAACAAATGCTCTTAAAAGAAGCCATTGATGTGATTTTTCTAGACATGCATTTGCAAAATGAATCTGGCATGGAGTTAATGGAAACTGTGACTCAGATGAAGGAACCGCCATTTGTCGTCTTTGCGACGGCTCATGATGACTTTGCGGTGAGGGCATTCGAGCTGGATGCGACGGATTATATCTTAAAGCCATTTGATTTGGAACGACTACAAAAAGTCATGGGGAAAATAGAAGCCCGAATGAGTCACCGGTCTGTTCAGAATGTACCGGATAAAAAATCTGACGCATCTTCGCGTGATAAACGCTATTTACCGATTGAAGATGAGGATCGAATTGTCATGGTAGCAATGAATGATGTTTATGTGGTGACGACTGATGAAGGCGAAGTCATTATCCAAACGCATGATAAAGAGTATCGTATGCGCGAGTCACTCAAAGCAATGAAGGAAAAGTTACCTGAGGAAAACTTCATGCAAGTTCATCGAGCCTATATTATTAACTTGAATGAAGTTGAAGAAATCCAGCCTTGGTTCAACCGAAATTATCAAGTCACGATGAATAATGGGTCAAAAGTCATTGTGAGCCGGTCATATATGCAAGCGTTCAAAGCTGTTTTTGGTTTGTCCTAAAGAGGGGCTGTATTTGCTCACAATCCGAAATTAAGAATTCATAATACTATGGCGTAACGGCTGAGAATGATATACTAGTCGGTGTTAAAGTATTTTATTACAAATTAATCGGAGGTAGTTATGGGTAAAAGAATTGTTGTAGCCTTAGGTGGGAATGCAATCCTTACGGATGATCCATCAGCAAAAGGACAAATCGAAGCTTTACGTTATACAAGTAAGCGACTTATCGAACTTATCAAGGAAGGTCATCAATTAATTATCAGTCATGGAAATGGCCCACAAGTAGGGAACTTAGCATTACAACAGGCAGCCGCTGATTCAAAAGAGAATCCAGCCCTACCTTTAGATACCCTTGTGGCGATGACTCAAGGAAGCATCGGGTATTGGCTCCAAAAAGCTTTGAATGAAGCCTTAGCTGAAACAGGCATTAATAAACACGTGGCTTCAGTTGTCACTCAAGTTGTCGTTGACGAAAGCGACCCAGCCTTCGCTAACCCAACTAAACCGGTCGGCCCTTTCTATTCCAAAGAAGACGCAAATAAATTAACTGCGGAGACTGGAGACATTTATGTAGAGGATGCGGGACGTGGCTACCGAAAAGTCGTCCCATCTCCAAAACCTATAACAATTGTTGAATACCCAGCCATCGAGAAACTCATTGAAAATGACTTCATCACGATCACAGCTGGAGGCGGCGGGATCCCAGTCAAAGAGGTCGAGCATGGGTACAGAGGATTGGAAGCAGTCATAGATAAGGATTTTGCTTCAGCTAAACTGGCTGAGTTAGTCGGAGCAGACTACTTATTCATCCTTACAGGGGTAGATAATGTCTACGTTAATTACAACAAAGCTAACCAAGAAAAATTAGAAGAAGTGACTGCTGACCAGCTAAAAGAGTGGATCAATCAAGACCAATTCGCCTCAGGTAGTATGTTACCAAAAGTGGAAGCAGCCATTTCATTAGTAGAAAATCGTCCTGAAAGTACCGTAGTCATCACGTCGCTAGAAAACATCGAAGCGATTTTCGGAGACGGTTCTGTAACGGTAATAACAGCAAGCTAACTAAAATAAAGGTCGAGTCACGAGGATTCAAGAGGCAAAATCATCGTGAGTCGGTCTTTTTCAAGCTTTCATTGATATTTGAGGCTTGTTAGAGAGAAAGTGTAAACGCTTCACCTGCCGAGATGTGCATTTCATCTAAAATATTGTGCATTTGGTCACAAAACAGCCCTATTCTTTCTTATTTAATGTATATTTTAGTTAACAAAGAAAGAAGGAGTGGAAAAGATGATTTCCTTATTGGGTGGTATTGCTTTACTAGTGATTGGGTATTTTACTTACGGAAAATTTATTGAAAAGAACTTTCAAATTGCTCCAGATCGTAAAACACCTGCGGAAGTATTAAAAGATGGCATGGATTTCGTGCCAATGTCTCGTTCGAAAAATGCCATTATTCAATTATTAAATATTGCGGGGACAGGGCCAATTTTTGGTCCAATTATGGGAGCGCTCTACGGGCCAATCGCTTATGTATGGATTGTTGTCGGCTGTATCTTCGGGGGAGCCGTTCACGATTACATGATCGGTATGATTTCTTTACGTAATGATGGTGCTCACTTACCAGAGTTAGCCAGTCGTTACTTAGGTAAAAACTTCAAACATATCGTAAACCTATTCTCAATTGTATTACTCCTATTAGTAGGAACGGTATTCGTAATAACGCCAGCTAACTTAATTAGTAGTTTAACACCTGATTTCTTAACGATTGGTATTATTACGTTACTTATCTTTGTTTACTATGTCATTTCAACGTTATTGCCAATTGATAAAGCAATGGGGAAAGTATATCCATACTTTGGAGCCATCTTAATTATCTCGACAATTGCGATTGGTTTAACATTAATCTTTGGAAACTACCAAATGCCAGAGTTAACTTTATCAACAATTCGTTTAGAAGACTATAACGGTGTACCAATGTTCCCAGCGATTTTCTTTACAATTTCATGTGGAGCATTATCAGGTTTCCATGCAACTCAATCACCAATGGTTTCTCGTACAACAACATCAGAATCACAAGGTCGGTACATTTTCTATGGAATGATGATTGCAGAAGGTGTTATCGCAATGATTTGGGCATCGGCTTCAATGAGTTTATTCGATGCAGGAACGTTAAGTGCCTTAATAAATTCAGGAACACCATCGGCAGTTGTGAACGAAGTGTCAGTGATGTTATTAGGTAATGTCTTTGGGACCTTAGCCATCTTTGGTGTGATTGTTCTTCCAATTTCATCGGGTCTATCAGCTTTCCGAAGCTTACGCGGAATTATTTCGGACTACATCAATGTGAAACAAGATACAACTAAGAAAGTCTTAATGTTAACTATTCCAATTTTCGTCGTATCATTCATGCTTACTTTAGTAGACTTCAATTTACTATGGCGCTACTTTAACTGGGCAAACCAAGTGACAGCCGTAATTGCATTATTTATTGCGACACGTTACTTAAGATTGAAAAATCGAAACTATATTGTTGCTCTAGTGCCAGGTGCCTTCATGTTATATGCCGTGCTAGTGTATATCTTAAGTGAGCCAATCGGCTTTAACCTAGGCTTAACACCAGTGACATATCTTGTCGGTTTAGTCGTATCCGTGATTATCCTTTGGTACTTAAGGAAAGCAGGAACTAAACAGATCAGTACTCTGGACGAAAACTCAGAAATCGTCAACGACCACTTGCCAATTGGAACCTTCTCATCGGGGAAAGTGTAGATAGTATATATTACAAACTCAAGTAACCTACTAACATTTTTAAAATGTTGGTAGGTTTTTTTATCCCAGTTATATTCATCCCGCAACAATTCCCATCTTCTGGAACTGTGACCTGACAATGGAACCCGGTCCAAACTAATTGAAAGCGGTTGCCTAAACTGGGAACTTCACTTAATATAAATATACATTATAAAAAAAGGAGTGAGTAAGTATGATGCAAAAGATACAGCGTTTTGGAGGAGCGATGTTCGTTCCGGTTTTATTATTTTCATTCGCAGGTATTATTCTTTCTTTAGCCATTCTCTTTCAGAATGAGATGATCAGCCGAGCAGCGAATGAGAGTGATGTGTTAATAATTGCGATTACGAGTAGTCAAGCACGCTTACTTACCCGCATTGCCAAGTATACGATTTACTTTCAAACAATTACTATTCCTTATAAAAATGATGAGATGGTATCTTTTCTACCCGTCAGTTGAGTTACGAATATGTTATTTTTAAAGTATTTTAATTATGTTCGAAAATTAGAATCCGAAGAAAGTTAGGAGAACCTTATGATTATGTCGAAAAAATTAATGAATCGTATGATTTATGGTGTGATAATATTATTTTGCCTTACCCCTTTCTTATTCCTCTTCTACATTAATATAACCGCATCAATGCAGTCGGTCACGATGGTTGATTTACTTCAAACAACTCCGGTACTGACGTTACAAATGCTAGCCATCTTTTTATTACCGCTAGCAGGTTATTTAATTAAGTTGAAATGGGATAAAGTGCAAGACGAGGAAAGTCAGCATATTTTCTACGCTAGCATTGCTCTATTAATGATTGCCTTATTTATGTTAAATAATGTCGTACACGGATTTTTATTACTGATTTTATTATTTTTCGTCACAAAATATTTTGCGATTTCAATTAAAAAAGCTTTCGCGACCTTTAAACAACCAAAGTTCGCCTTGGCGACTTATAGTGGTGAAATCTTTATGTTAGTAGTATCAATTATGATTCAATTGATGATGAACCGGGTCATGTAAGAAATTAGAAGCATTTAATCCTGAGTAGGCTCTGAGATTAGATGCTTTTTGCGTACTGTAGTATACTTAATCTATAGAGATAACAAGGAGTGGTGGTGTGGAAACATTTGAAGAATACTTGAATGCCATGGGAGACCCTGAGCATAAAGAGAAGCTGACTGAAATTCTAGTCTGGGTTAAAGAGCATTATCCAAATTTAAATACGCGAATTGCGTGGAATCAACCAATGTTTACAAATGAAGGTACATATATAATAGGTTTTAGCCATTCCAAGGGGCATATTTCCCTAGCGCCTGAAGTGAAGCCAATCAAAGAGTTCAAAGAAGAGATTGAAGCCCTTGGCCTCAGCCATACGAATAATATTATTCACATCAAGTGGACTGATCCAACCCCCTTTTCATTAATTGACACCTTGATAAAATACAACCTCGAAGACAAAGCCGGTTACACAAAATTTTGGCGTTAATCGAGGATTAGCGTCTTTTTTATATTGACTAATAGGGGAGTCAGTTTTAGAATGATTTAGAAAAGTGTTATCAAGAAGATAGGCCCGATGAAGTGAGTGTGTTAGTTTTTGATATTGGTGGAGCTGTCGCAATGAATAGGCAACTGTAAGAGGGCGAAACTTATTTGCGAGTGAATTTGGCTATATGTTAATGGATTCGGAAACAACATTAAGTAAGGCCGCATCAACGTATTCCCAAATGAAGCAACATAATAAAGCCAACCAAGCTGAGGCACAGATTAAAGACGGTCTTGAACTATTTGAAATCGCTGAAGCGGGTAATTGAAATGCATTAGAAATTATCGATGGCTTTATGAGCTTTCTTGCGTGGGATTTATAATTTATCTGTGATTATCAATCCGAATTAATTGCGCTCGGAGGCGGCATTTCTGTGCGGGAAAATATTGTCGAAGGAATCGCTTTACGGGTTAAAATGTTTTTAGACCGAGACGGCGCATCTGAAATTGAGCCAATGTCCAAGAATGTCACTTTTATAATGATGCGAATTTAATGGGAGCCGCAGTGAATTACAATCGTTACTTTATCTAAAGGGAGTGCAGAATGGAAAGGCATAAGATAAATTATAAGTTGGCAATTTGGATATTGGTGCTTCGCTTCATAGCCGGCTATCTGAATGTGATGGTGCTCTTATTATTTGCTCAATCAGTTGCTGGACATACTGGTAATTTGACTAAAGTTGCTATCCTGTTTGCGCATGGAGATTATGATGTGATGTTAAACATGGCCTCCATGTCGATCAGTTTTTTAGTAGGGGCAACTGTTGGAGGGTATTTTTATCCAACTGACCGGTTTCAACCACGATTAAATTACGGAAATTATTTAATTATTATGGGTGTCATTTTATTACTGTTCAACTGGTTTGGTTATCAATCAGTCTATTTCCTTATTTATATTGCCTTTAGTTTCGGCCTACAAAATGGGATGTTCGTCTTCTATAAAGGTTTGGTCATTCGAACAACAATATTAACTGGAACAGTGACCGATATTGGTGTGGAGCTGGGACGCAATCTCCGAGGTGGAACCGAAGACCGCTGGAAACTGCGCTTTCACATTGTGAATCTGTTGTGCTTCTTAATCGGCGCTGTATCAGCGACAGCCATTCATCTATACACAAATTGGAATGTGCTATTGATCGCAGCCGTGATTGATATTGCGATTGGTTTATATTATTTCACCTTAAAAGAAGACATGATTAAAGAGAGTTTGGAAGAGGAATAGTGAGGAAGACCTGCGAATGTAGGTCTTTTTTATTTGGGTTTGGGGTTGTGGGGCGTCGTGAGTTGGCACGACGGACCGCAAATCCGTTTCCGTAGCGTCGTGAGCTAGCACCACGCCCCGCAAGCTCATTTCCGGACCGTCGCGGGAGTTTACGACGCCTCGGAGACTCACCTTTGAATGAATATTAATAAAATAAAAACGAACTATATGTCTATTAGACGTATAGTTCGTTTTTTATCACATACATTTTGGGTTAAAAAGCATAAAATAGGAAAAGTGCATTGTGAAATTCTGCAAGGTGTTTACAATGGGAATCGATATTATTTACATAAACTTTACATAAAAAGATAAAAATTTACTTGAAATTTACGATAAATTTACAATAGGTTGTTAATATTAAAGCTGTTAAAAATTTAGGAGGAATATTATGAAACTTAAAAAAGCGTTAGGGTTTATTACAGTTGCAGGGACAGTATTATCAAGTTTAGGTTTATCTAGTTTAACATCAAATGTGCAAGCTCAAGATATGAAAGAAGTCGTAGTTTACTCAAACTCTTTATCTGATTCTCGTGAAGAATGGATTGCTGAACGTGCAGAAGAAGCTGGATTTTCTTTAGAATTTGTAGCTGCTGGAGGAGGAGAAATCCTTAACCGTTTATTAGCAGAAAAAAATGCACCACAAGCTGATGTAACATTCGGTATGGATGAAGCAAGTTTTGCACAATTAACTGAAGAGCAAATATTATTAGAGTATGTTCCTACTTGGGTAGAAACAATCCCAGAAGAAGCAAATATTGGCAATGGTTTCTACCATCCATTAGTAGAGCAACGTATCTTCATGATTTATAACCCAGAATTTGTAAGTGAAGATCAAGTGCCTTCTAATTGGCAAGACTTAGCAGCAAATCCTGATTTACAAGGAAAATACATGGTTCCCAACGAATTAGGTGGAGGAACAAACCAAAAGGCAGTAATGAGTATTCTACTACAATACCAAGATGAGAATGGCGAATACGGTATCTCTGATGAAGGTTGGATACAAGTAGAAGAGTATTTAAATAACGGTTATATGACACCAGAAGGTGAAGACGCTTGGCAAAACTTTGCAGACGGAAAAACTGTTATGACATATACATCAACAAGTACTTTACCTTTAATGGAAGAACAATATGGATTTGAAGGAGTTATTGTAAACCCTGAGCAAGGTGTAATTACAATGCGTGAACAAATCGGTATCTTAGATAAAGGTGAAGATCATGACTACACTGCTGCACAAGAATTTGTTGAGTGGTTCGGCGGAGATGAAATCCAAGCTGAGTGGGCACCTGAATTTGGTTCTCACCCATTAAATGAAGTGGCTTATGAAGCAACAACTGATCGCGTCAAAGAAATTGTTGATGCAACAGAACCAATGGATGTTGATTGGGATTTCGTTCGTGAAAACATCAGTTCTTGGGTTGAAAAAATTGAATTAGAGTTAATGCCTCTATAAGTAGCGAAAGAATACGGTAAGTAATTGTGAAGGCACAATTAGGAATGACTCATCAGTTTACTACGTTAATCTGACTATTATTATTTCCTAAAGTCTTAACAATCATAAAAGGTGTTGAGCGGAAGAATATCATTCTTTCGCTCTTAATTTTTAGGGAGGATTTTTTCATGATTGAAATCAAAAATTTAGAAATTAAGTATGATGATTTTGTAGCAATCGATAATATAAGTTTTACTATTGAAGAAGGTGAGTTTTTTACTTTGCTTGGACCTTCAGGATGTGGAAAGACGACAACACTACGTTCAATAGCAGGTTTTCTTACTCCCAGTCAAGGAGAAATTAAAATTCACGGAAATAATATTATTCCGATTCCAATTGAACAAAGAGACATAGGAATGGTATTTCAATCCTATGCGTTATTTCCTGCGATGACAGTTTATGACAATATAGCATACGGGTTAAAGGTTGATAAGCTACCGAAACAAGAAATTCAAGTAAAAGTAGATGAGTTAGCAAAGCTAGTTGAACTAGATCAAAGTCACCTTCATAAGAATGTTTCTGAACTTTCAGGTGGACAACAGCAAAGAGTAGCCATTGCTCGTGCCTTAGCAAAAAATCCTAAAATTGTCTTATTTGATGAACCACTTTCAAATTTAGACGCTAAATTACGTAAACAATTAAGAAGTGAATTGAAACGAATCCAAAGTGAGACAGGGATGACAGCAATTTACGTGACACATGACCAAGAAGAAGCTCTTGAATTATCCGATCATATAGCAGTTTTTAATAATGGAAAGATTGATCAAATAGGAACGCCAGAAGAAATCTATAATCAATCAAAAACGGAATTCGTTTGTAAATTTATTGGAGAAGCAAATATAGTTGGAAATGAATTGATGTCTAAGATCAATGAACAGCTTGGTGAAAATCAACAGTTTGATTTATCAAAAAAACATTATATTCGGGAAGAAAAAATCAAATTGTGGCGCACTAATAACGAGGAAGATTCAGTAGCGTTAAAAGCGACAGTTTCTCATATACAATTTGCAGGAAAATTTTTAACTTATACATTAAAAAGTTTTGGGACCATTTTTAAAACGATTGAAAAGCAAGATGGGAATCAGACAGATTTTGCACAAGATGAAGTAACAATATTTATACATCCTAAAGATATTCTGGAGTACGAGGTGAGTTTATAATGGCATCAGTTACAAGAAAGAAGAATTTTTTACAGCTACTCCCAATGATATTGTTAATTCTATTTATATTATGGTTTTTATTAACTTTTTTATTTAATCCTGTATTTACGATAATGAAAGATACATTTTGGGTAGATCGACAGTTTACAACAGATGCGGTGTCGAAAATATTGCGTTCGAATAGGGCTGTAACAGCGGTTATGAACTCTGTGATTTTAGCAATTGTGTTAACTTTTACAATAAATATTGTAGGTACCTTTATTGTTTTGGTGACAGAATACTTTGATATAAAGGGAGCCGCTATTTTAAGAATTGGCTTTATGTCGACACTCGTTTTTTCGGGCTTAGTATTAAACAATGGTTATTTATATGTTTACGGACAGAATGGTATTTTAACAAAGTTACTGCTCTCAATTAATCCCAATCTTGATCCACAATGGTTTACGGGATTTCCAGCAGTAGTGTTTGTAATGACTTTTGCCTGTACATCAAATCACATGTTGTTTTTGAGAAATGCTGTAAAAGGATTGGATAGTAGTGTCATTGAAGCAGCAGAAAATTTAGGGAGTAGCCAGTGGCAAATATTAAAGAGTGTTGTCATTCCAATGTTGAAGCCTGTACTAATTACACTGACAATCATGTCATTTCAAATTGGACTGAGTGCGATGTCAGCACCTCTAATGGTAGGTGGAAGTTTCCAAACAATTTCACCTCTAATATTGACATTTTCTCAACGCCCAGCTTCCCGTGACATCGCTGCTTTACTTTCACTAGTTTTAGGTTTAGCTCAGATCGTATTACTAATCGTGATGACATACAACGAAAAAAAAGGGAATTACTTATCAATTTCTAAAACAAAAACGAGACTAATAAAACAAAAAATTAACAATCCAATATTAAATACTGTAATTCATATAATTGCATATGTTCTATTTATAATTTATGTTCTTCCTTTAATATTAGTAGTATTGTTTAGTTTTATGGATACACAAGGCATTACACAATCAATATTATCGATGGACTTCTTTACATTAGAGCATTACCAAAGTATTTTGAGTGATGCAGGCAACTTACAACCTATATTAACCAGTTTTACATTCTCTGGTATTGCGGCTGTTGCTTCTGTAATCTTCATGTTAGTTATAGTCCGTTTAGTTATGACTCATCGAAAAAGTAATTTTTTCGAAGGTATTGAGTTAGCATTTTATATACCTTGGTTACTACCAGCATTACTAATCGCACTAGGAGTAATTCTAGCTTACGATGAACCGTCTGCTTTGCTTTTTGGTAATTTAGTAGTCGGAACATGGTGGGTATTACCAGTTGTATATTTAATTATGATGCTACCCTCAACTTTAAGGTATTTGAAGAGTGCATACTACTCTTTCGATCAAAACCTAGAAGATGCCTCACGCGTACTTGGTTCATCAGGTTTCAGGACATTTTGGCAAGTAATATTTCCAGCTTTATTACCAACAGCCTTAGCCTTAATTGCTTTGAATTTTAACAGTTATTTAGCAGATTATGATTTATCCGTTTTCCTATATCAACCAGGGAGACCGACGCTAGGGATTGCCATTAGGGAAAATGCAGCACCTGGAGCAAACGTTGATGCAGTTGCTGTAAACTTAGTTTACTCAGTGCTATTAATGGTCGTGAGTTCATTAGTACTTTACTTTGTTTATGGACGAGGTACACGAGTTGGGGAGAAACGAAGTGGTTTCGTAAGAGCCTCGAATAGAAAACGAGGCAGAAAATGATAAATAATAGATTTCAATACCACTTAAACAAGTATCCTTTTTTAATAATGTCTCATCGTGGCTTTTGGGGAGGCAATATTATTCAAAACACAACTCAATCTGCTCAATTAGCTTATGCAGCTGGAGCTGATATTGTAGAAATTGATATTTGTCGATCCAAAGATGGAGTTTTTTATCTCTTTCATGATGGTGGGGAGTTAGACTTATTAGGTATTAACAAGCCATTTTGGAAATTTAATTCTGACTTTATAGATAGCGCTTCGGTGTTAAATTCATTAGGTAACCCATCAGGTTATCGAATACAAAGGTTGTCTGAATTTTTATCATGGCTCCCGAATGATAGATTAGTTAATATTGATCGTTCATGGCATTATTGGGAAGATAAATCATTTTTTTCACTGATACACAATTCTGGGAAAAGTAAATCTCTTTTACTCAAAAGTCCAGTCAATAATAGGTGGCTTACTTCATTCGAAAGAAACGCAGGTGATCTTGCTTTTATGCCAATTGTTAAAAGCCACGAAGATGTAATAAGTGTATTAGGATATGACAATTTGAACACAGTTGGAATGGAATTAGTTGTAAAATCAGTCGATAGTGAATTATTAGATAAGAATTTTATTAAAACACTCAAAAACCATGGGTTCTTTTTGATGGCAAATGCTGAGAAACTAGGTGAAAATTTCAATTTATTTGCCAACTTTGATGATGACATGGCATTACTTGATTCATTAAATTCTGGTTGGGATGCATTTATTTCTCGGAACATCGATGTTATACAAACTGATTGGCCGAATTTCTTGACCGACTATCGGATTAAGATTGAAAAAAATGACAAATATTTGGAAGAACAAGAGAGTTTTAAAGATTACAACGGCCTAGTTGATCCACAAAAGTTACGCCCACTACTTGGGGAAAGTTATAGCAACCAAGCTGCTTTTAAATCAGTAGTTGATTTAGTGAACGAGTGGCAAATGAAAAGAGCATTAGCTGAGTTAACTAAACTGGAAAAGTCAGAAACGACAGCCATTGATGCATTAAGATTCAAAGCGGAAATATATTTTGTCTATGAAGCACATTCAACTTTAATGAAAGTTATTGATAAGCTTCTAGGGGTTGAACCAGATGATTTACAAGCGCTTTGGTTAGGAGCAATTAGTCGAATAGCCAATAATGAACAAGAAGAAGCTCAAGTTTATATAGAAAAATTATTAAACTATCATCCAAAATGGGCTGAGAAATTACAAAAATATTTAGAAATAATTTCTGAGTACTCAAACTTAAAGCATGTAGTTTCCGATTTAGAAAAATTAAACTCATTAGATGTGATTGCAATTTATGGATATGGATTAACTGATAAAGGAGAAATTCCACGTATTCTAGAAAATCGGCTCCTAAAAGGTTTGGAATTATCACAAGCTTTCCCTGAAGCAAAAGTGATAGTGAGTGGTGGTGCAGTCACAACACCGTTTAATGAAGCAGAAGCAATGACATCCTTTTTAATTGAACATGGTGTGTCTAAAGAGCGTATAATTATGGAGCCTTTAGCGAAAGATACCGTTGGAAATAGCGTTATGATAGCTCCAATATTAAAAGAATCACGTTTTGAAAACTGTAGTGTAGTTACTTCGGTGACACATTTACCTCGAGCAATTTTGAGTTTAATCGGAGCTTTAGATTCCGTAGATTATACTTTAGATATTTACGGCTCTTCAGCTGAAGAGATGATAATTGATATACCACAAAATGAAAGACGCTTAACTTATAGTACTCTGTTTAGAGCCTTGGAACTATATACTAAAAATGATTTGGAAAGTGTGAGATTTAATGACAGTAACTTTTAATGAAGAAGGAAAATTTCGTATTGCTCAGGTAACGGATGTTCATTTAAATCATTATCCTTTTGATGACAATGATGAACAAATTTTATCTGATATATTTAATGCAATTCAACATATTCAACCGGATTTAATAATGATTACAGGAGATTTTAGTAATAGTTATAATAATCCAGAAGAACTTGGAATAATGACTGGCTTTTTTGAATTTCTTAATAAGTTTGATATACCAAAGGCAATCACTTATGGAAATCATGATACAGAATTTGAATTGAGCCGACAGGACGCAGAAAAGTTGTTTAACAAAGTCGTTAAAAATAAAGTAATTCGAAAACATGAAAAAATAGTAGGAGATTTAACTCAATATGTCATTGAAGTTAATGATGCGAGAGGCTTTTTAAATCGCGTACTCTATGTAATGGATACTGGACATGTGGCTCCGGGCCCGATGAAGACTAATGATTGGATTTTACCAAAACAAGTAGAGTGGTTTAGAGAAGCGAGCAAGGAATATAAAGCGCTCAAAGATAATCTGTTATTTATTCATATTCCTATACCAGAATACTTGAGAGCAAAGGATCAAATTGTTAGTGGCACTTTATTGGAACCAGATCAATTGATATCAACAAGTCGAGTAAATACAGGGCTATTTTCTGAATTACTTTTTTCAGATCAAATATATGGAGTGTTTTGTGGACATAACCATTTGAACAACGCAGAACTGCTTTGGGAAGGAATTCATCTTTTCTATGGAATGTTTAGTGGTAAAGAAGAGAAGGCTGGGGATTTTCGTGGTATACGATATATCGATTTAGCTACTGATGATTCAGTTCAATCTGAATGTGTATTTTATAAAGATTTGTAATAAGTGAGCCTGCTTTGTAGCAGGCTTTTTTCATTATAGAAATTTTGAATGAAAAGGGTAGTATTGTGGGTTGTGGGGCGTCGTGAGCTAGCACCACGCTACGCAAGCTCATTTTCGGACCGTCGTGGGAGGTCACGATGCACCGCACCAAGTCGTCATATTCTATTTTCCGAGGCGCTGGGCGTATATTTTTCCGCAATACTTGGTATAATAGGTATAGAATGCAAGTTAGAGAGGTTTTTATATGGTAAGAATAGGGGTAGTTGGCAGTATTTCCACGGATTTTGTCGTAGAGGCGAGTCGCCGGCCTGAGCAAGGTGAGACGGTTTTTGGAGATTCATTTGAAACATGTTTTGGTGGTAAAGGTGCGAACCAAGCAGTGGCGTCTGCGCGTTTAAGTGCCGATGTATCAATGATTGGCGCAGTTGGCGATGACGAGTTCGCGGATCGTTTAGTGACAAATTTAAAAAATGAAAACATAAATACAGACGCAGTTCAAAATGTGAGCGGTGTGCCTTCCGGATCGGCGATCATCACTTTAGTTGAGCGAGACAACTCGATTATTTACGTTGCTGGTGCAAATGACGAGGTCAAGCCAGAAGATATTTCAAAAGCGCTAGTGAAAAGTTTTGATATTGTGCTTGTTCAAAATGAAACACCAGTTGAAACCATTGAGCAATTAATTGATATGTGTAATGAAGTTGATACGCCAATTATACTCAACCCTGCACCCGCACGTGAAATGAGCGAAGCTTACATTGCTAAAGTAGACTATCTGACTCCGAACGAATCCGAGTTCAAGGTGCTATTTCCCGAGGAGACGATGGAAAATATTTTACAAAAATATCCTAATAAAATTATCGTCACTTTAGGAGCTGAAGGAGCGGTCTTCTTCGACGGAAAATCACGTCAGTGGATTCCGGCGGTTGATGTGCCGGACGTGGTCGACACAACTGGAGCGGGTGACACATTCAATGGGGCGCTAGCGTTTGGAGTAGCTTCAGGCTTGGCTTTAGAAGAGAGTGTGCAGTTTGCGAATTTAGCTGGCTCGCTTTCAATCACTAAAAAAGGCGCCCAAGCAGGGATGCCGACCTTAGAAATAATGCGAGAACATAAAGAATTTAACACAAAATGGAAATTTGGAGGAGAAAAATAATGACAATTAAAAAAGTAAGTGACTCACGTGTGGTGCAGACGCACTTGATTATGCCTGGGGACGGGAACCGTCACAACACACTTTACGGCGGAAATTTAATGCGCATGATTGATAACGTATCAGCGATTAGTTTCACAAGACATACGCGTTCCCTTGGTGTAACTGCTTCGATGGATGTTTTGAATTTTATTAAACCATTACCCGTATCGAATTCGGTGTGCATCGAAACGATCGTCTCGGGTGTTGGCAAACGCTCAGCAGAAATTTTCGCGAAAGTCATCGGAGAGGATCTAGCAACCGGCGAACGCTATTTAGCTGCCACAGCCTTTTTAACATTTGTGGTCGTGGACGAAAATGCGCCAGACATCCCGCAACTTGAAGCGGAGACTAAAGAAGAGCGCTACATAATGAAAGGTTACGCAGAGCGTCGTAAGAAACGTTCAGAAGATCGCCTGGCAGATCGTGAATTTCAAGAAAATATTTCAATTGAATTCCCTTGGGGATAAGAAAATAGAGTCAAAGCACAACTGCTTTGGCTTTTTTATTTGGTTGCGGGGCGTCGTGAACCGGCACGACACTCCGTAAATTGACTTGCGTAGCGTCGTTTTGACTCACGACACTCCGCATTCGCGAATACGGCGCATCGTACTCACCCACGACGCTCCGGCAACTGATTTGCGGTACGTCGTACCAGCTCACGACGCACCTTAACCAGCTTAATCCAAATTTATTTCAAAAATCTGCAAATAAAATAATGGAAATGCCCATTTTTTACGTATGTATATATAAAAGAAAAATATACTGGAGGTAAACACATGGACAAACCGTTTGAATTGCAATTTTATGAATGCTTAAATGAAAGGTGCGAACTACCGACTTCTGTCAAAAACAGACTAGCCAGACAACAAGTCGGTTACGAAGGACACTTAGATTTTATTAATATACTGAGGGATAATCTCCCCGGACATTTTGTAATATTAAATGATATTTTCT
Organism: Ruoffia sp. FAM 26254; assembly: GCF_045528545.1. Classification (NCBI taxonomy): domain Bacteria; kingdom Bacillati; phylum Bacillota; class Bacilli; order Lactobacillales; family Aerococcaceae; genus Ruoffia; species Ruoffia sp. FAM 26254. Next base: position 950 of record NZ_JBGQQY010000009.1, on the reverse strand, counting down.
ATAAATTGCCTTATAAATTTACTCAAATTGATACGATTTTAATTACAGTTCATGCGATTTACCGATTTGAAGTGAAAAATTTACTCAGTGAATTTACGTATAAGGAAGGCTTTTGGTACCGAAAAGGTGAGCGGCTGTCGCGTAATTTCTTTACCCAAGTCAAACGAGCGGGAGAAATTTTTGAGGAAATTATTCAAAATGATGGACTTTATTTTCCTGTGGAATCGCAACTGGTGTTTATCAATGAGGACGATACGGTTAAAATTTTCGATCAGGAAAATGTCAGCCCCTATTTAATGCGGTGGGAACTGCGATCATATTTGAAAAAAGTGGTTGAAGATAGCCGAGGAGGCTCGATGAATCCGAAAGAAGTCGCAAAGTACTTAATGAGCAAAGCAACTGAAGGGCATTTAGTGAGTGAGGTGATGGACAAGAAATTGCGCGCCTTAGCGCGGAGTGGTATCCTGTGTGAAAATTGTGATAGCTGGCGAGTAGATGTGATATCGCGACGCTATCATATATTGTGTAAAAATTGCGGGCGCCAAGAACCAAAACAAAGAGCGGTTCTGCGCACGATTTGTGATTATGGCGTTTTGTATTACGAATGGCCACTGACGAAAAGTTCGGTGACTGAATTTATTGGCGAACCAAGTCTAGAGTATATTATTAAGCGGACTTTACGAAATTATTTTGAATTACACTCAAAAGGGAAGGCATCAACTTATGTCAACCCGGCAAAACGAATGAAGTTTGCCTTTAAAGATGAGGAATTTAGATATTATTCAAAATAGGGCGTCGTGAAGTCGCGCGATGCTCCGGAAACTGATAAAGCCCATATAATTGTGTAAAAGTAAAAAACCATAATAATCTCTTTGGTACAATGTAGTTGACAGACAAACATTGAAAGGAAGATTATTATGGCTCAATTAAATATTACCTTAAATTTAGAA